>DATEMI010000083.1:0-4346 GCA_035275665.1 Terriglobales bacterium
CGCAGGTATTCCACCATTTGGCCGTAATGATCGTAGGAATGAGCCACTGCGTCCATCGCGAACTGGACGCGTGTGTTTTGCTTCGCGGTGCCCAACCGCTCCGGCAGCACTGGGGCAAACGCGTTTTCTTGAGTCACGGTAGCCGCAGCCCGATGCAGCGCAGCAAATGAACCCTTGGCGTAGTCGAGAATCTCGGCCTTTGTTCGCACGTTGGCTGGTCCGGTCTCGGTCTCCTGATCGGCCGTGGGTGTGTGTCCAAGCATGCGGGCAGCCATGCGGTAGTTATTTGCTGCCAGGTGCTTTACCTGGTCGCCGAACGTCCTGACGCCGGTGAATTCTCCCGCGGTTGGCGTGTAGGAATATTTCTCATGCGGCATGGCATCGGCCGCCGAAATAATTTCTTGTTCTGCGTTGGAAATCCAGAAATCGAGTGCCTGACTAGCGTCGATTCTGGATTGTGCAAGTGCTACATGACTGGCGGTACCTATCAGCAGGTAGAACAGAATGCGGAAAGCATTTCTCATAATCGCTCCTTAAAGAACAGGTTTGGAAGATGGGCAAGCGCAATGAGCAGATACACGTATCTCTCAATGTGCAAAAGCGGGCTGGTTTTCAGGAGCGAGGAGGGCCGCGATCGGTTTCAGGCGAACCGATCGAGGAGACGATGATCACCGAGTCGAGTGGCAGCGAGATGTGGCCGCCCGTGTATGGAACTGAGACGGAGGTCTCGACCGCGTGTAGGGTGACAAACTGAAATGGCACGAAGCTTCGCATGCCACACGTGCTCGGCAGCGATTTAACGACGGGGCTGCACCGGGAACCTTTGGTAATTGCGGTTCGTGGTTCTCTTCGGACGCAAGCGTGTCGTTTGCCCGAAATGGAACAGGAAGGGTTCGCCGGCATGCCATATCCTGCTACGCAAGCCGAAGCAGACGGCACAAGTACCAGGATCAGCAGCGCGGAGGTGATGAGAGGTCGGCGCACGAAATCATCTGCTTAGACGGTGCGGCGCCTGAAAGGTCACCGGAAGAAGCTGCTAAGCTGCCAGGCTTCTGAGCTGCCAGCTAGTGGAAAATCTGCGGTTTTGGGGACGGAATTCCGCGATATATGCATGATGTACACGGACGCTCCGATATAATTCCGGCCCTGGTTCGGAGTGGTCTTGGGCAAAAGATGGAACGCCTCTGATGTATTCCCAAAAAAGAACGTTCCATCCGTTGCAGCTTCAGGGGATCAAGTTTTAGGTGGGGGACTTTGAAGTCGTTCGACTTGGCTCTCTACAATCCCAATCCGCCCAGGATCTGATTTAGGTCGTTAGCAATGGTTTGCAATGCGCCTCCGCCATTGAGCAGATTGGTCACGCTGCACAGCAGATTGCCGAGCAGGTTGCCCGGGCCTGATTGCGCAACGATGTTGAGATTGATTGGATTGGGGATGTCCACGACGAGCCCGAGGAGGTCGAGATGGAGCGGACCAAGCGTCAGCGTGAGAATCGGACACGTGCCAGCCGGATCAACCGGGGCTGCAACATTGTTGAGCACGACGGTCTGCGCTTGTCCGGAGCTATTGGTGAGCGTCGCTATCAAATTTCCGATGGCCATCAACTGCGGTTGACCCGAGGCATTGTTCTGCACAGCAAAGTTGCTGATGTTGAACGTACCCGCCATGGTTCCACTGCCCAGAGAACTGAGTGAACTGAGCGGCCCAGATGTGGGAGCAGTGAAGGTTCCAGCTACCGGTACTGCCAGTGATGTTTGTCCGTGTGGATTCCCATTGCCAGCGTTCTGAGAGAACATCATTCCTGTACTCAACAGTAATGTTGTGAGTACTGCGATTAGATTGCGCTTCGTCATTTGCTTTACTACACCTCAATGGTTATTTGCTTACAAGGCACACCTCGAACATCGTGCGCGAAGCGACGCATCAACTCACTCGATGTACAGGTTTGCTTTGGGAGTGGGATGCCCTTGTATCGCTGGAGTTATGCATGAGTCATGAACAAAACCCCGAGCCACTCGATACCTGAATCGAGGCAAGCATCTGACCTGCAGAGGATTAGTCCGAGGTTCCAGCCTTTTAAAAAAAACACCTAACGTCGATGTTATTGAAAAGCAAGGATGACCAGTCTGCGGCTGCATGCAGTTTGCGCGGAAGCCAGGAACGCGACGCTACAGGACTGAAAAGAAACGCATGATGCGAATCGCACGCACTGCGTCGGTCCAGCGATCAGAACGCTTGCTGCGAAGCCGAGATCCAGAAGCCGGAAAAACCGCATGAATCCAGCCATGCGAGGACCCCGCATTTACCGGATCACGCCGCGACGGTCAGTGGCTTTTTCTCCTTCACTCCCACAATGATGAGCCAGAGCATGATTGCCAACTCGCCAAGCATGAGGGGGAAAACCCAATTTGAAACGGTGTGCTCGTATGCCGGCCAGAGAATGCCGGTAACGCTGGTCGCCAGATAAGCGAAACAGTTGAGCATCAGCCAGATTCCGAGTATCCGCGGAATGAAGCGCGACCTGTACACCAGCAGCCCGAAAGGAAAGAGCCACAGCCCCCAGAAGACCTCATTGGCAAGCACTCCCTGGCCATGCATGCGGATGAACACCATGACGAAGGCGTCGCGCTGTGCTTCGTCGAAGACGGCGAGAAAGTTTGCGCCACGGGCGAGAAGCAGCGCAGCGGCGTCATTGACCGTATTAAGGAAATAAATTGGCGTGACCATCAACGCGCCGAGGATTACGACAAGGCGAGCGAGTCCTTCGTCCACTCCCTTGAACAGCCGGTAGAGTGCCAGCGTGAGGAAGATCCCCATGGTCGCGGTGAACAAATCGCTGAGCATGCCGATGCGAAAAAGCGTCTCATGGGCGGCGATGTTGCCGGCGGTGGCGCTCGCGTTGTCGGCGACAAACAGGTGGCTGGGAATGTAAATGAGGCGCAGGGGAGCGGTCATGAGCGTGAGATACAGGAGCCCTGCGATGCGAGCCTGGCGTTTGAGAGTAGTCATGTGTGCTCCCTGGGAAAGACAAACTGCGAGACCTGGAGCGCGGAGCTGAACAGCAAGCGCAGACAGCAGCGGCCGTGAGTCGGCCAAAGCTTACCCTAGAGGAGACGATAGACAGCAACTAATTTTGTGGCTGCGTATCAGAAGACGATGGCGGAGGCGGCCCGTTCGGCCAGGAGCCCGGCTTTGATCCCATGACCAGTACGAGTCGTCCTCCGCGCAGAATGTCCTCATGCCGGAACCATGCCTGGTCAAACGGTTTTCCGTTCCACTCTGCCGACTGCACATACTTGTTCTCGGGCGAGACATTTCGGGTCTCTACTGTAAACGTTTTGCCATTGATCAGGTGGAATGTCGTTTCGGGAATAGCGGGGCTGCCGATCAGGTACACGTCTTGTCCCGCATTGGGAAAAATCCCGATTACTCCGAAGGCGTACCATGAGCCCATTGCGCCGGAGTCGTCATTGCCGGGAATCCCCTTGCGTCCCGTGTGGTAATTCTTGGCTATGATCTCGCGAACACGCTCGGCGGTTTTGTCCTGGCGTCCCGCCCAGATGTAGAGGTACGGAGCAAGGAACCCAGGTTCGTTGCCGACGTCGTAGCGCCCGGGGACGTCGAAGAAGGCATCGAGGCGTTTCACAAATGTCTCATCGCCGCCGGATTTTCGGATCATGCCGGCTACGTCCTGCGGAACGAAGGTTGAGTACGTCCAGGAATTCCCTTCGTAGAACGTATCTCCGCCCCAGGTGCAGTGCTGCATCGCCGTGAAGTCCTGTTTCCAGCTTCCATCGCGATGGCGTGGACGAATGAATCCTTTAAATCCTCCGTCTTCGAAATCTGGATCCCAGAGCTTCTCCCAATTCCGCGAGCGCGCGAGGTACTTCTCATAATCTGCAGTTTTGCCGAGACCTTTTGCCAACAATGCGATCTCGAAATCGTCCGCGACGTACTCCATCTGCTTCGAGCCGGGGCGATCGACTCCTTCGATGCTGGCATATCCAAGCGACTTGTAATCTTCGAGCCCGCCGCGGCCTTCCTTGAACTGATTCTCGGGAGGAACTTCTGCATCTTTGACTTCCGCCGCATACGCATCGTTCCAGTCGATGCCTGGAAGTTTCTTCAGGAATGCATCAGTCAGGAAGAACTCCGCGTTGCTGCCGCCCTGCGTGCGCCCATTGAAATTTCCACTCCGCGCATCGGGCATATATCCATCATGCCGATAGATGTCGATGAGAGCGCGCACGCTCGCTGCCTGCCGCTCCGGCGCAATGAGAGTGAGCAGTGGAGCTGAGCTGCGAAACGTGTCCCAAATCGCGTAGAAGTCGTCGTAGTAGGGCTCG
>DATEMI010000084.1:0-3675 GCA_035275665.1 Terriglobales bacterium
ATGCTCGAAGCGCAGCTCACGGGACGGACTGCTAAGGGCAAGATTCGCGAGACCGTGGCCGTCGTTGATCGCACCATCGAAGGCATTCGCCGGATCATCGCGCGATTGTCGCCACTGTTGCTGCAGGAGTTGGGACTAGTCGCGGCCATCCGCAAAGAAGCGAAAGACTTAGCAAAAGCTACCGGCGTGAAGGTCCGCGTTGCGATTAACGAAGATGTCGGCCGACTCGCGCCAGAGATCGAAGCGGCTATTTATCGCGTGGTGCAGGAATCGCTGCACAACGTCGCCAAGCATGCGCAGGCACGCTCGGCTTCGGTGCAGATGAGCCGACACGAGAACACGGTGTATCTGTCCATCGAAGATGACGGCATCGGCATGCCGGCAAAGGTAAACAGTCCGAGAAGCCACTCGTTTGGCCTCGCGGGAATCAAAGAACGAATAGCTTCTCTGGATGGAGAAGTGCGTGTCCATTCCGAGAAGGGGAAAGGTACGCGGCTGGAGATCATGGTGCCTGCGCGGCAATACCATGAGGCCATGTCGCAGACGGCGTAAATAACGCAAGTCAGGGAATCGAATGCCAAAAATCAGAGTTTTATTGACCGATGACCACACACTCTTTCGCCAGGGCGTTCGGCGCCTTCTGGAGACCGAAGCGGATTTCGAAGTAGTCGGCGAAGCGTCCGACGCGGGCGACTCCGTCGAGAAGGCGCGCGAGCTGCGTCCTGATATCGTGCTGATGGATATCGGCATGCCCGGTTTGTCGTCGTTCGAGGCGGCGAGGCAGATTCGCAAGAACCGTCCCGAAACGAAAATCCTCTTCCTGACCATGTACGAGGACGAGGACTACCTCGTGCAGTGCCTCGAAGTGGGCGCCGCTGGATACGTGCTGAAGGACACGCCTGCTCCGCAATTGCTCACCGCCGTGCGCGACGTGTACAAAGGTGGGAAATATCTTAGCTCGCAGGTGCTGGGAAAACTTGTCGAAGATTTTCGCTCACGCGTGCGCGATACACGCATGAGGCCGCGTATCTCGACGCTCACTCCGCGCGAGCGCGAGATTCTGAAGCTGCTCGCTGAAGGTAATTCCGTGAAGGAGATCGCCGTCATCCTCGGGCTCAGTGTGAAGACTGTGGAAGCGCACAAGTTCAACCTGATGCGTAAGCTCGATATCCACAACAAGGCGCAACTCGTGACTTATGCGATCCAGAAGAAGATCATCAAGATTCCAGTGAACCAGTAGCCTCCTCCTGAATCCTCAAGCCTCGCTTCGGCGAGGCTTTTTTTTGGAGACCGTTCCACCACGGAGACACGGAGGGCACGGAGAAAACTCTTAGTTTTTGTCATTCCGTACCGCCTCTTGTGCTGTCATTCCGAACCGCTGCTTGGCGGTAAGGAATCGCTACGGAATCCAAAGCGGTAGCGTGTGGCGGGAATTTTGCATCTTGATTGGCCTTGTAGCATCATTGAGAGAACGCATGCTTGCGATCCGCATCAATACGGCGCTCGGATTATTGCTGACAGGCGTGCTTCTGATGGCGGCGCAATTCGTGTTGGTGAACCATCCCTCTCTCACCCATTCGCGACCACGAACGGTACTGACGTCTGACGCGGACCACACTGGCACGAAACACACTCGAGCAGCGGGCTGCCATGAAGAATCTGCACCGAAGGATCAAGCTCCTGAGAATCACGACTGCTGCATGGTTGGCCATCTGCATGCGATTGGGTCTGCGCCGGTGATCATTGCTCCCGCCTTTATAGCCAATCCGGTTAACGGCTCAATTCTGCAATCGGCGAGCATCGAGCAAAATGCTTCACAAACCACCCAAATATCCGACACGGGGCCGCCTGGCTCTGTGGTTCCAATTCGGATCTAGCTTGAGTTCTCACTGCTGAACTGCGGGACGACTCGTCTCGTTTCTTTATCTCGCCACCAGCACGCGGAGACTCGATGCGAACTTTTGTATTTTTCCTACTCGCCGTCTTTGTTACAGCGAACGTTTCTGTCGCTCAGAGCGATACGCATTCGACTCAGAGCGAAATGCCTGAACATGCAGGCCATATGTCGATGAACGCGGGCTCGCACTCGCTAATCGACCTCATCGAGCAGCACGCGACAGCCGGCACTGACATCGAGCCGATCTCCACGCCTCAGAACATGCTCATGACAACACGAGGCGAGTGGGTGTTCATGCTGCATGGCGTCGCATTCCTCAACGACACGCAGCAGACTGGCCCTCGCGGAGCCGACAAGCTCTTGTCTACAAACTGGATCATGCCGATGGCGCAGCGAGAACTTGGGCGCGGGACGCTCACGTTGCGCACCATGCTGAGCCTTGAGCCGGCTACCGTCTCCGACAGACGTTATCCGCTGCTCTTTGAGCAGGGTGAAACTGCATTTGGCCGGCCCATTGTGGATGGACAGCATCCGCATGATTTCTTTATGGAACTGGCGGCGATGTACGACGCTAAGCTCAGCGACAACACGCTGCTCTCGTTCTATTTCGCCCCGATGGGCAGCCCAGCTTTGGGACCGATGGCGTATCCCCATCGCGCATCAGCATCAGAAAATCCAGTTGCGACGCTTGGCCATCATCTTCAGGATTCAACTCACATAGCTGATGACGTGATTACTGTCGGCTTATTGCGTCGCGGCCTGCGCGTCGAAGCTTCGGGATTCCACGGTCGCGAGCCCGACGAATTTCGCTGGAATCTCGATTCGGGAGCGATCGACTCCTGGGCGACGCGGCTCACTGTCAATCCTGGCCGGAACTGGAGCGCGCAGTATTCGATTGGGCAGCTTCACAGCCCGGAAACCCTGTCGCCGAATGAGGATTTGAGACGTATGACTGCTTCCGTCATGTACAATCGACTGTTCCATATTGGGAATGTGGCATCGATGCTGCTCTGGGGACGCAACCAGAGTCTCGGGGATGGCAATGTAGGTAACAGTTTTCTGGCAGAGTCGACGCTCAGATCTGCGCGCAATGGCATCTGGACACGCATTGAGAGCACCGATCGCACGAATGAGCTGTTGCTCGACGGCAATCCTATTCCTCCTGGATTCGAGGAGCGCTACTTCACGCGCGTGCAGGCTTATACGGCAGGCTACGATCGCGAAGTCGGCCACATTCCTCACCTTTCGACGGCTATCGGGGGGCAACTCACGTTCTACGGGGTGCCGGATGTTCTGAAGAGCGCCTACGGGAGTCATCCCTTCGCCGTGAACGTGTTTCTGCGCGCTCGGATCGAATAGATAACGCGCAGGCGCCGGCTCCTCGAAGTGTCCGAGGCGGTCTACCCGCCCGCCCCTTGCGACGTTGAGTCTTGTGTTTCAGCACCCGATCCGCGCTCGATTCTGGGGCGGATCTTCTCTTGATTTTTTCCTCGTCCAGCGTACGTTAGCGTACCGACCGGCGAATTTCAGGCCATTAAAGTCAATGTTAGAGCAGCACTGATGCATCGAATCCGACCTATTTCCGCTCGCACCCCCGATCTCCTCAGGTCTGTTGACGGGGGAAACCTGAACTACTGCGGCTTCGAGTGTCCCGGCTGCGGATATCAACATCGTCTTTCGGATCTGATCGCCGGGGCGCCTTTGGTCGATATGTTTCGCGATGACGTGTTGGCGCACGTGATTGTATGTCCCGAATGCGGAGTAAGTACCGCATTTAC
>DATEMI010000085.1:0-12787 GCA_035275665.1 Terriglobales bacterium
CAAGCACGACGGGCTCGATGTCGATGGCGTGCCGCACCTCTATGTTCCCTTGAATCAATTTGTCGGGCGGTCGTTGAGCTTGGCGTTGCGAACTTCTTTGCCCGCGAGCACGCTCGAGGCGCAGATTCGCGGCGCGATTCAGAGCATAGATCCGGGGCTGCCGGTATTCAACGTCACGTCGATGGATGAGGTACTGGATGCATCGCTGGCATCGCGCAGATTTTCGGCGAATTTGGTCGCGGGATTTGCGGCGATGGCGGTGCTTCTGGCCTCCATCGGAATTTACGGCTTGTTGGCTTATATAGTCGGCCAAAGATCGCGGGAGATCGGTATCCGCATGGCCTTGGGCGCGCGGCGGGACGACATTCTGAGGCTGTTCTTACGCAAGGGGGTCGCGCTTGCTGGCGTTGGCATCGTTGTCGGAATGGTCTTTTCTGCATTCACTGCGTCCATGATGGCAAGTTTGCTGTATGGTGTTCGCCCGCACGATCGGCTTGTGTTTCTGGCCGTGCCTCTTCTTCTGTTTGCGGTTGCAGTGCTGGCCAGTTACTTTCCGGCGAGACGAGCCACAAAGGTAGATCCGATGTTTGCTCTTCGCGAGGTATGAACTTTATCGGGTTCAGATTGAGTACTTTTGGTTTGATCTGCGTTGATGTCCAATACGCGGAACCTGCATGATTTTGGAGTTGGTGAGCGCGGAAGGAATCGAACCTTCAACCTACTGATTAAGAGTCAGTTGCTCTGCCAGTTGAGCTACGCGCCCATGCTTCGATGCAGGAAAACGAGTTGGGTGGGTGTGGCGAGGATCTGCCGACGCGGTGATTCCGCGCCGACAATCATCCTAAATGACGATGTTGCTGTGCAGCAAGCCTAGTCTGTCATCGGCTTGCTGAGCGTCACGTCAGCGGCGTCAGCGTCGTCTCAACGAACCCCAAAGAACATTGCGCTTTAGCACCAACAAACATGACAGTGAGAGAAGCGGTCATCGATTCTGGTGTGGACGAATGTTGACTGTCGATTCCCGAGTGTCGCTTTTTCCTGGTGGGCCCGGAGGGATTCGAACCCCCAACCAAGGGATTATGAGTCCCCTGCTCTAACCGTTGAGCTACAGGCCCGCGTGAAGGTACTCAATCAATATACGGCAGTGCCACATGGTCAGTAGCATTCGCGGTAGCGAAGGGGTGTATCTGCGGTTCACGCATCCGCTACCGCGGATGGTGCTGCTTTCTTCCGCCCTCACGCGTTTACTTTGCCGCGCACTAGATCTTCGACGTCATCGATCTTATCGGCGATTAGATTTAGTTTTCGTGCCAGGCCTTGAATCTGAATTTCAGATCGGCGGTTTACGTCGTAATCTAGTTCGCTGCGGACGCGGTCTTTGGCGTCTTGGCGGTTCTGGCTCATCATGATGATCGGCGCCTGGATGGCTGCGAGCATCGAAAGAAAAAGATTCAGCAGGATAAATGGATATGGGTCCCAGGCGGAGCGTCCGAGGGAGACGTTGGCTGCAGTGTAGCCGACGAGCACAACGAAGCAGGTAATGATGAACTTCCATGAGCCGCCGAAGCGCGCGACAGAGTCGGCTACGTGCTCGCCGGTGGTGGTCTTCTCTTCGATCAATTCGTTTGGGTTGCGCGCGGCGCGGAGACGAATGAGTTCCTGCGAGGTGTGGAACTGGCGCCCGAGGACGCTGAGCATGTCCATGCCGGCGTGGGGTTTGCGCGTGAGCAGCACGGTGATGTCATTGCGATCCACTTCGATGCACATTGAGGGCTCGAGGGCGATGGCCCCGCTCTTATGCTCGGTGCCGTCGAGCATCGATGCGAACCCGAAGAATTCGCCCGCTGCGGGCTCGTCGATGACGACCTCCTGGTTATCCTGATCGACGGTCGAGACTCGGACTCGGCCGGAGACGAGAATGTACCCGCGTCCGCCGGGGTCTCCGATTTTGTAGATGCGCTCGCGTGGCGAGAATTGCTTCAGCTCGACTTGGGCGGCGAGCACGGCAGCTTCGTCTTCATCGAGTAGAGCGAAGAGCGGGACGTTTCGCAGGAGTTCACGATCGCATGTCATGGTTCACCTCGGGGTGATAGGTAGATGCGCCGACGATGCAATGAGCAAGGAAAAGCCCCGGCTTGCGCCGGGGCTGGCCGCTGATGGCGCGCAACCGGCGGCTCATTTTGCTTGATCCTGGAATCCGAATGCCATCGTTACGCCGCCCACTTCGATGGTGTCTCCGTCGGTGAGTGGCTTCTGTCCGGAGATCTCTTCGCCGTTGATCTTCACTTTAATCTTCGCTTCGGAAGCTGCGATGAAGTACCCGGTGTCGCGCTTGGAAATGATGGCGGCCATGTTGGGCGCGAACCATCCTTTTAATTTGATCGAAGCCATGTCGGACTTGCCGATCACGCTCATCTTGCTGGTAAGCAGATACTCGCGTTCGTCAGTCTTTCCGTCGAGGACCGTGAGAGTTCCAATTCGGTCCGCGGTGGCGGCTGAACTTTGACGCGCTGCGCCGGCGCCGGAGATTCCCAGTCCCTGCTGCGAGCTCGACGGAGGTGGGCCGGCGAGGCGCTCCTTCATCTGCTTGGTGTCGAGCATCACGGTGCTTTCAAGCTTCGGCATTGGTGGCTGCGTGTTCTGCTGCACCGGCGTGCGCTGGGCTGAGAGCAGTGTAAAGCCTTCGTCTTTGAAGGAGATGGTGTGCTTGCCGATCACGACATCATCCCCGTCCTTCAGCGTCTGGCGGCTGATGCGGGCGGTGCTGATGTACGTCCCGTTAAGGGAATTGTTGTCTTCGATGACGTACTTGCCGGCATCCCAGTAGATCTTGGCATGGTGCCCCGAGACGGCCAGGTTGTCGATTTGGATGGTGTTGTCGGGCAGCCGGCCGATGGTGACCGGATTTTGCGAAAGAGGGACTTCTTTCAACACAGCGTCTTCGAATTTGAGAAAGAGTTTCGCCATTCAGTTTCCTCCGCTTAGCGCGAAGTCAAAAAGTTTGTGATACCAGTGATGCTCTGCTACCCGCAGAAGCAGGCAAGTGATGTTGTCGTCTCCACCCTGGTCTTTGGCCGCCTGGATGAGATGTTCGCACGCTTCGTCGAGCGAGCGTGAGCTTTCAATGATTGCCTTTAATGATTCCGGCTTTACCAATTTGGTAAGCCCGTCGGTGGCGAGAAGATATACGTCATCGCGCAGAGCAAGCAGATCCTGTACTTCAGGTTCGAGGTTCGGTTCGGATCCGAGAGCGCGAATGATGATGTTCTGCAGCTCGGAGCGCTCGGCCTGTTCGGCGCTCATCATGCCGCGTCGCACCTGCTCGGCGACCAGCGAATGATCTTGCGTGAGCTGCTCGATTGCGCCATTGCGCAGTCGGTACACGCGGCTGTCGCCCGCGTGCGCCAATGTGAGCAGACCGTTGTCATGAAAAAAGGCGGCGACGATCGTCGTGCCCATTCCTTGCTGAAGATCGTTCTTCTGACCGGCCTCGAACACTGCTGTGTTTGCTTGCTTGAGCGCGCTCCACAGATGCCGTCCTGCGGGGGAGAGATCTTCGGGTATGTCATCAACGTCGGCGTAGCTGCCGTTCTGTTTCGATTTGCGAAAATAATCGAGCACAAGCTCGACGCCCATCTTGCTGGCGACTTCGCCCGCCTGCGCTCCGCCCATGCCATCGCAGACCACATAGATACCGAGACTCTGGTCCCAACCGAGATTGTCTTCGTTGTTGGCGCGCACACTGCCTACGTCGGTCCTGCCGGCGGATTCGAGCATGAGGTGCATGCGCTGAGCAGAGTACTCCCTTGGCATCTTCAGAGCGTTATCCCCATGACTCTACCCGCAGAATCGGCTCATTGGAAGTGTTTGGGGCGATACCAAAGATTCAAAAGTGACTAAGGTTACTTGAAAGACCCGGACGGGAATTCCGGATTGCGAACTCTCGTTTGCGGAGGCTGACTGCCATCCATGTTTCAAATGATGTAGTCAGAGCTAGGATGTGAGCTTTTTCACGAGCGCGATCTGGCCGCCGTGGTACACGCAGTGGTGAATGATGCCGTGTAGCAGCGTGTAATTGTCGTGGTCCCGCTTTGGGACCATTTGCTTCAGCTTGTCATCCGTGACGGATTCGATGGCTTGTCGTAAAGCTAGATGAGATTTCTCCAAGCGACTCAGCGCAGCCTGCCATTCGGCGCTCGTCAGCTTGCGATTCGATGGCCAGTCGTCGAGGGTGTTTAGCGCGGCGTCTACTACTTCACCCTGTAGACGACGTAGCACAACCTCCTCCCAGTACGCGATGTGCAACACGAGCTGGAGGATGGAATGTGCTCCCGTGCTCGGAACCCGGGCAGCTTGTTCGGCTGTCACGCTCTTTAGCAGTGGTTTGAGAGCGAGCCCATGCCAAGCTTCCCCATTGTTGTCCCCTTCGTACACACTGCGGTACAGCTCGGCAATTCGCTTTGCTTCTCCCATCACTTTCGGCTCCGATCAGTTTGTTAGGAAATGAATCATGTAGATAAGGCCAGATATACACCGATAAGACATGCGAGCCCACGCGTCTGATTCAAGAATTTCGCCACGTCGCTAGTATTCAGGCGTTCGCGGCGGTCCTGTGATAGGAAAAAGAATCCGGCTCGCAATTTACGAAATCTACGTCCTTCTATGAAGACGCTGGGAATCATCGGCGGCATTGGTCCGGAAGCCACGATTGACTACTACAAGTCGCTGATTACGACGCATCGCGAACAAAACCCGGACGCCGATGCGCCGTCGATCATTATTAATAGCATCAACATGAAAAAGGCTGTGGATCTGATCACGGCCAATCGCCTGACGGAGCTTGCAAACTATTTCGTTGATGAGATTCGAAGGCTGGCGAATGCTGGAGCCGATATTGGACTACTTGCGGCAAATACTCCTCACATTGTCTTCGACGAGATAGCAGGCCAATCGCCGCTGCCGCTGATCAGCATCGTCGAAGCTACGCGCGATGAGGCTCGCAGCGAGGGATTCTCTCGAGTCGGACTTCTAGGCACGCGCTTTACGATGAAAGCTCGCTTCTATCCGGAGGTTTTTGCCAGAGAACAGATTCAGATCGTCGTACCCAGCGATCCCGACCAGGAGTACGTACACGAGAAATACTTTCACGAGTTGGTAAACGGGATCTTTCTTGACGAAACACGCAGCCAGCTTGTGGCCATTGTTCGGCGGATGCGGGAACGCGACGACATTGAAGCCGTGATTCTCGGCGGCACGGAGCTGCCGCTCACTTTACGTGGCACAGAAATGGGAATTCCGCTGCTTGATACAACGCAGATTCACGTGAGGGCTGCGCTGGCGAAAATAAAGGATTAACGTGTCACACTGAGCCAAGCGAAGCGCCTCCTGTCAGCCTTCTTAGGTTGCTCCTGCCGTTGCTTTGTCGTCGCCTTAGCTAACAGCTCAGAAGCTTGTTTTGTCTTTTGCCTTGCATGAGCGTTGGGCTGTCAAGACACCTCTATTGCGCCTGGCGTCCAATTTTGGTACAAGTTTCCCCGCTTCGAACACGTTCCAAATTTATTTCTGTGCCGAGGCGGCTCTCTGGAGGAATCCTATGCAGCGCGTTTTTTCCTGTTTGATTGCAGCTTTTCTTCTGTACGCGTCGGTAGCGGCGCAATCAACTCCTACGCAGACTGCCGAAGCAGCGCCGCAACTCGATCATTTTGATCCCAAGAATGTGGACGCCTCGGTCAATCCCTGCGTGGACTTCTACCAGTACGCCTGCAACAAATGGATCGCCGCCAATCCGGCTCCTCCCGAAGATCCCTATTGGGGAGCGTTCAGCAAACTCGCTCTGTGGAACCGGGCGGCCGTCCGTCAGACAGTCCTGGACGTCGCTTCCAAGCCCACGTCGCAACGCACTGCTGTGGAGCAAAAAGTAGCTGACTACTGGGCAGCCTGCATGGATGAAGGCCACCGCAACTCTGCAGGCATAAACGCGCTTCGTCCGCAGTTGAAGGCCATCGACGCAATGCAAAGCAAGAGCGACATAGCCGCGACGTTGGCGGCCATACACTTGGGCCTCCCAGACGTAAGCCAGCCAAGCGATGCTCAGACCGACACTGTCATGTTCGGATTCGGCTCGTCCCCCGACTTCCACAACACGCAGATGATGATCGCCCTATTCGACCAGGGCGGATTAGGACTCCCAGACAGAGACTTTTACCTGCAAACCGACGCGAAGTCGGTAAACATACGGAACAAATATGTCGCGCACCTGGAAAAGTTGCTGGTGCTAGCCGGCACGCCTGCCGAACAAGCAAAAAGCGATGCCAATACTGTTCTGCAAATGGAGACCGCCCTCGCGCACTCTTCCATGGACATCGTGAAGCGCCGCGATCCCAAGAACCTCGACAACGAGATGTCCCTCGACGACGTCAAGAAACTCGCGCCATCATTCGATTGGAACCGCTACCTGGAAGATGTACACGCTCCGCAATCGCCGAAGTACATTGTCACTACTCCGGATTTCTTCCGCGGCCTTGAGCAACTGCTGCAATCGGAATCGCTCGATCACTGGAAGGCCTATCTGCGTACTCAGTATGTAGACCGGCTCGCGCGGAATCTGAGCTCTGATTTTGCCAATGAGGACTTCGCTTTTCACGATCAGGTGCTGCAAGGCGCCAAAGCCATACGTCCACTATGGAGGCGATGTTTGAGCGCGGAGGATCACGACATTGGCGAGGCTCTCGGACAGGCGTATGCAGCCCGCTATTTTCCGCCGAGCAGCAAGCAGCGCGTGCTCACTCTGGTGAAAGACCTGGAAGTCGCACTCGGGCAAGACATCGATTCTCTCGACTGGATGGGGCCCGATACGAAAAAGTACGCGCACGTAAAGCTCGCATCCCAGATCGACAAAATCGGCTATCCCGACCACTGGCGCGACTACTCTTCGCTGGAAATCCGTCCCGATGACCACGTCGGCAACGTGCAACGTTCGGCAGCGTTCGAGATGAAGCGCCAATTACAGAAGATCGGCAAACCTCTCGATCGCACCGAATGGCTGATGACGCCGCCCACCGTCAACGCCTATGAAGAATCCCAGACGAACACGATTAATTTTCCCGCCGGCATTCTGCAGCCACCATTTTTCGATCCCGCGAAAGATGACGCGGTCAACTATGCGGCCACCGGCATGGTCATCGGTCACGAGACCACTCACGGCTTCGACGATCAAGGTCGAAAGTTCGATGCCGTGGGAAACCTGCGCGACTGGTGGACTCCAGCCGACGCCAAAGCTTACGAGCAGCGCGACGACTGCATCGCCGACGAGTACACCGAATTCATTCCCGAAGCGGGAGTGAAGCAGAATGGTCGCCTCACCTTAGGCGAGAACACGGCAGACAACGGCGGACTCCGCCTCGCGCTGTCGGCGCTCGAAGCCGACCTCAAGCGCAATGGTCAGACCTTGGAAGCAAAAGACAGTAACGGTCTCACGGGAAAACAGAGATTCTTTCTCGCTTACGCAAACATCTGGTGCAGCAGCACCACGCCGGAAGCGATGCGCACGCAGATCCTCACCAATCCGCACCCGCTCGACAAATACCGAGTGAACAACGTAGTAGCGAACATGCCCGAATTCGCCGCCGCCTTCGGCTGCCACAAAGGACAACCAATGGTCCGCGAAAAAGCCTGCCGCGTGTGGTGAGTGCGGCTCGCATTTGGTGGGAGACTCCCGAATTATCGGCCAAAACACGAGGGAGGTTGAGATGCGATTAGCTGAGTTAAGTCTCCGTGCTCTTACGAATCGATCGACGAGCAGCGACGAACGCGCGGAATTTCATGGACGCAGGTTGCCGATGAGATGAACGGCAGAGGAATGTGCCGCTCAATCAATTCACCGGTCCGTAGCTGACGAGTGTCAAATCGCCGCTGTTGGGATCGACGTTATACACCGCAAACGGAAGGTCGGCGGATCTTCCCAGGTAGAAGTGTTTGCCGCTCGCATCGAAGCCAAGGGGCATCAGGTCTATTCTCGGAACCTTCGCGCTCAGGTCGAGATCGGAGAAGGTGTTTGTGCGCGTGTCGAGGCGATACGCGTGGATCGCCGCCTTTGCCGTCCCATCTGCGTTGTGGTGCCATCCCCAGCCATACACGATGGTTCCGTTGGGATAAACCAGGAAGGCGTTGAACTCCGGGAACGGCTGAGTCGCGGCACTCGCCAGCGGAGTACCCTGTGGCACTCCATTCGCATCCATGCGCATTACATCGATCTCGGAGAACAGCGGTATCGGCATCGCTGCGTAGAAATATGTGCCATCGTTGCTGATTGTCGGCCAGAACTCCATCGGCTTGGACAAAATCGTAGGCGACGTACTGAGCTCCGTTACGCGACCAGTGTTGTCGTCAACGCTCCACACATGCAGCTTCGTCACCGGCGCGATACCACAGCAGCGATCTTCAAAGGCGTATAAAAAAGGCAGCTTCGGATGCGCGAAGAGCGGCCCCCAAACTCCAAAAGGCACATCGCCGATGTCGATCTGCGTCAGCGTGCCGGTTGTTACATCGATGCGAAATCCTCGGATCTTCGGACTGGTAGCGTCCTCATCCGTCCACTCCACCGTGTAGGCGAATTTCGCGCTGGGAAGAATCGCTATGCCGTTGAACCGTTTTGGGACAAGCACGTTGTCCATGCCAATGCTCAGCGCGCCCGTCGCCGTGTTACGCATCAGTGTGGAGAAACGCGTATCCATGGTGCAGTATCCCTTATAGCAGTCCGATGGCCCGTTGTTGCTGATGTAAATCCGATGCTGCGGGTCTGAGCTGTAGGCGCCGAATCCGAGCGCGCCGCTTGAAAAATCGCCGACTTTCTTCAGGTGTCCTGAATCGGGATCGATGTTATAACCAGTCGCGCCCATGCCACTGGTTCCGGTAGTCGGCACGTAGATCGTTTCCACGACCGTCGGCGTGGGCTGCGGAGCCGGTGTTGGATTCGGCGGCGTGCTGGTTACCGGACCCGATCCTGAACCCGCAGTTCCACCAGTCGCTCCCGGATTGGAACTCGCACTTCCGGATGGCGCAGACGATAAAGCAGCAACTCCGGCCGGAGTTGCTGATGTCCCACCGCATCCACCCAACGTGATTACGACACTCAAAAACAGGCCTGCACCCAGCAGCCTTTCAGCAGCGCGCACCATAAACGTTCTCCGGTCGTGACTCCGGGGGAATACGGAGGTTTGCTGAATGGGAGTAATCCTAAGCTCGTCCGAGTTGTCTCTGGTTGTCGAAGATTGGGATAGAACCGCGGCTCTGGTTCCCGCCCGTCGCGCGACTACAGTCGACCCCGTGATCGCCTTGCGTTATGAATAGGCCTGATCGGCAGCGCCGACGAGCACAAGCTGCTCGTCGCTATGAAAAATAAGATCGACCGTGAAGCGATCCTCGCGGCCACGCCCGACCATTATTTGCCGCTGACGCAGATCTTCACAAAAATTTGAAAGAGATTGTCCGAAGAGCAACGGTCAGGACTTAGTATCCGTCCCCGCGTTTCTGTTTGGCTTCAAAGTCATGTAAGCGAAACGTGCGCTTCACTCGTAGCGCAGCGCGACAATCGGATTTACCTTCATTGCTCGCCTTGCCGGTATGTAGCTAGCCGCCGCGCCAACAGTAATCAGCACGATGGCAACCGCTGCCAGCGTGAGTGGATCGTAGGGGGTCACATTAAAAAGTAAGTGCGTGATTAAATGCGCCGTCGCAACAGCGCACGGAATGCCAATCATAATGCCGATCGCCGTGAGCGCCAGCGTCTCGCGCAAGATCATGTTCAAAACCGATCCGGGCTGGGCGCCAAGCGCCATCCGAATTCCTAATTCATGCGTGCGCCGAGAAACGGAATAGCAGATCACTCCAAAAATTCCCACGGCTGCGAGAATCAACGCAATTGCTCCAAACAAGGCAACCAGCAAAGTGCGAAAGCGCGGCTGTGCTACAGATTCGCTTAGGACGTTGGCAAGGGAGGCGACGTCTGTGACGGGCAGATTTTTGTCTACCGCGTGCGCTGCGTTGCGAATTGCGCCGACGACGGCCGAAGTGCTCAACGTGCTTTTGACCACTACTTCCCCTCCATAGAGAGGCGCCTGTGCGTAGGGAACATACAATATCGGTCCCGGTTCTTTGCCGAGTGAAACGTCGTGTATGTCCGCAACGATGCCGACAATTTCGCGCGAGGCAACCCCGTTTATGGGAAAACCGAAGCTGAGATGCCTGCCCAAGGGATTTTCATCAGGAAAATAGTGCTTAGCCAATGATTGACTGATCAGCACCACGGGCGCCGACGACGCAGAGTCAGATTCGCTGAACAATCGTCCACGGAGCAGAGGAATAGCCATCACTGAAAAGTAGTGTGGGCTGACCGGAGTGTAATTTGCGGTGTTAGCCGTTCCCGCCGGCAGCGGCGGATTCCCGACAATCTGAAAGGCGAGATTGATGCAGCAGTCCACAATGGGAAGAGGACCGGCAATAGCCGAATCCTTCATGCCAGGCTCGGCCTGGAGACGCGTCATTAGTTCTTGTGAAAAGGCGGTCCACTGCTCCGGCTTCGAGTATTGAAACTGCGGAAGCGAAATCATTGCTTTTACCACGTGGGTCGGTTCAAAGCCCGGGCTCACGGCGGTGAGGTGCGCAAAGCTGCGCATCAGCAATCCCGCCCCGGTTACAAGAACCATTGCCAACGCAATCTCTCCAATCGCCAGAAACGCGCGAGCGCGACGCGGGCCTGCCGATTCTCCTGCACGAGCGCCTTCGCCGAGGTCTCTACGCGGATCAGCGCCGGCAGCAGAGAGTACAGGAGCTAATCCGAAAATGAGACTAGTGACTAGCGAAACTGCGAAAGCAAAAGCAAGAACCCAGCCATCCATGCGAATCGCATGAAACTTCGGCAGAGTCGACGGCAGGAGCGGTACTAGAGCGGCGACTCCCAAGTAGGCCACGAGCACTCCAATGACACCACCAAGCAGCCCGAGAATGGTGCACTCAGTCAGTAATTGGCGGGCGAGGCGCCCCTTGCCGGCGCCTAACGCAATGCGAATCGCGATTTCTCGTGATCGCGACGTTGCGCGGCTCAAAAGCAGATTCGCGATGTTCACGCAGGCGATCGAGAGCACCAGGCCCACAGCCACCAGCAGCAGGAGCAGCGGCAATTTCACGTCGCCGGTAATCGTCTGCTGCAGCGGCTCAGTTCTGATCGTCCATCCCTTTTCCTCTGGATACTCTTTTGCGAGCCGCGCACTGATCGTTTCCAATTCAGCCTGGGCCTGGGTGGAGGAAATGCCGGGACGCATGCGCGCGATTGCCGCCATCCAGTGCTGTTGCGGCGGCCGAGTCATCCAAACGCTGAACAATGGATCCTGAACGAGCGGTATCCAAAGCTGATTCACCTGATTAAGGAAGGGCGTACGAAAGCTTGCAGGGATCACCCCAATCACGGTGTACGAGCGCATGTCGAGGTTGATCGAACGGCCCACGATTCCCGGATCGGCACCAAATCGATTTCGCCATAAACTTTCGCTGAGGATCACGACTGGCGCAGCTCCGCGCTCTCCGTCCTCCCTAACGAAGATGCGGCCCAACAGGGGATCAGCCGACAAAACTGAAAAGAAATCTGAGGTGACGGCAACGGTTCTCACTTCGGAAGGCTCTCCGGAGCCAGTCAGCACCAAAGCGTGACTGCCGAAACCGGCGATCGAGCTGAATACGCGATTGTTCTCCCGCAGCTCGGTGAAGCTGGGATATGACAAGCCAAGTCCCGCGTTTCCCGTTTCGGGCTTGGTCACACGCACAAAAACCAGTTGACCCGGATTCGCGTAGGGTAATGGCCGAAGCAAGACTGCGTTGACCACGCTGAAAATCACAGTGTTTGCGCCAACCCCGAGAGCCAGAGTAAGCACCACGACGACGCTGAACCCAGGCGATTTTCGCAGCATGCGGAAAGCAAAACGTAGATCCTGGAAAAACGTTTCTACAAATGACTCCCAACGCGCATCGCGAACGTCTTCCTTCGTCGTCTCAGGATTCCCTCGCTCCCATCGCACGGCTCGAAGCGCTTCCTCGCGAGACATTCCATTCTGCATATTGTCGTTGACGGCCATTTCAAGATAGGTGCGCACTTCTTCATTAAGGTCGCTTTCTACCTCTTGCTTCCAGAACAGTGAGTGCAGTCCACTGGCTAGGTTTCGCAGCATGACGTCGCTCCTCTTACGTTGCCTGCAGAATTCTCGCGATCGCAGCCACTTGCCTGCTCCACTCGAGCGTTTCGCTGTTGAGTCGCTTGCGTCCATGCTCGGTCAGTGCGTAGTACTTCGCGCGCCTGCTGTTCTCGGTCGACTTCCATTCGCTCTTGATCAGTCCTGCTCGTTGCAGCCGCTGCAGGGCGACAAACAATGACCCGGCATTGACGCGAAACACGCCATGGCTCATCTGCTCGATCCGTACCGATATTCCGTATCCGTGTATCGGTTCGAGATTCAGCGTTTTCAGAATGAGCATGTCCAGCGTGCCCTGGACCAGTTCGCTCGGTTTGTCCGACATGAGCCCTCCTACTGAGTGTCAGGAGGAGGGTACGCCCCCTCCTACTGATTGTCAAGAGGAGTAGGCGTTAAGCTCTCGCTTCTCGACCTTTTTCCATTCTGTGCACAGTCGCGACGTGGTTAAAGACGCATAGAGCAATGTCTAATGAAGAAACATGGTGAGAGAAAGAGACAACCCTCACTGGTTCATTCACCGTGCTTTTGGTACGCAACCGAACAACGTA
>DATEMI010000086.1:0-16926 GCA_035275665.1 Terriglobales bacterium
ATCGTAGCGACTTCTAACCTATTGATAATTCGTCGGAAACGCGCTTCGGAAGACCGGAAGTTTGTTCGCTTGTCTCAGAATGAAACCCCCGTCTCACCTGCCCGAGGTTCATTTCGGAACTCCTACCGCAGCACCAATCCCGGAAGGCTGGCCGATGTTATAGCGTTTCAATTTGCGATACAGCGTGGCACGGCTGATACCAAGCATTTGCCCAGTGAGCGTTTTGTCACCTTTTGTTTGTTCGAAGACGCGCTGGATGGTCTCCCGCTCCAGCTCTGCCAAGTCGCTCGATTTCACAGTTATTGGTTCGGTCTGCGCCTCCGGAGATTCCGAGAGTCGACGAATAGCGGGCGGCAGGTCGTGGATATCAATCGCGTTCTGGCTTCCCAATGCGACGGCACGCTCGATGCAGTTTTCCAGTTCGCGGACGTTGCCGGGCCACTCATATTGCATCAGATCCTGCATAGCGGCTTGAGTGATCTGAATGTTCTGCCCGGGAACAAACTTATTCAAAAACCAGTGAACCAAAGCGGGAATGTCGGCCTTGCGCTCGCGCAACGGCGGTAAATGCATCGTTACCACGTTCAGCCGGAAATACAGATCTTTCCGAAATGTGCCCTCTCGGTATGCCGCTTCGAGGTCGCGATTCGTTGCGGCGATGACCCTTACATCGACCTTGACGCGGGTATTGCTTCCAACGGGACGCACCTCTTTTTCCTGTAAAACCCTCAGAAGCTTGGCCTGCATTTCGAGCGGCAGCTCGCCAATTTCATCGAGAAAGATCGTGCCTCCATTAGCACTTTCGAAAAGTCCCTCTTTGTTGCGTGCCGCGCCTGTAAATGCACCTTTTTCGTATCCGAAAAGCTCACTCTCGATCAGCGTGGGAACCAGCGAACCGCAGTCGACGGCGACGAATGGACGCTTCGAATACTGGCCGCGGAAATGAACTGCACGGGCGACCAGTTCCTTGCCGGTCCCGCTTTCCCCGGCGATGAGCACCGGAGTACGCGTGTCTTTCAAGCGAGCAATCATCCGCAGCACATCCTGAATTTTGACTGACGATCCTACGATGCCGCTCAGGTCCGTTTCGGTATTTACCCGCTCGCGCAAAAAGATGTTTTCATTTACGAGCTGCACCTTCTCCCGCATTCGCTCAAGCAGAAGTTTTAACTCTTCTATTCGAAACGGTTTTGTGATGTAGTCGTAGGCGCCAAGACGCATCGCCTGCACTGCGCTCTCGATCGAACCATGGCCGGTCATGATGGCAATCTCTGCGTGCGCCATTGTGCCTTTCACTTCTGTCAGAAAATCGAGCCCCGACATATTCGGCATCATCAGATCGGCGAGGATCATATCGGGAGAATCGGAATCTAGCTCAGCGAGCGCAGCTTCGGCGCTTTCCGCCTGCGTGCAGCGCAATCCGAGCGATGCACCAACGGTGACGCAGAGCTTGCGAATGCTCTCCTGATCATCGACGACGAGCAGATGAAGCGTCTCCTGGCTCATCTCGCTTCACCTGCCATGAGGGTTTCAATGCTGCGCAATAACTGCGCAACACGGAACGGCTTTTCGATGCACGGCGCACCGGTCTTCTCGAGGACCTCCATCGTCTCGCGGTTCACGGTATCGCCGGTGATGAACAGAATTCGTCGCGAGAGTTCCGGACGATTGGCACGAATCCAGGCATGCACATCCGCGCCGCTGACTCCACCCGGCGTGCGCATATCGGAAATCACTCCCATATATGCGCCGCTCTCCAGCAGCTTCAATCCTTCTGCCCCGGATGATGCGCTCACGATGGAGTAGCCATTGCGCTCCAGTGCCGTCCGCAGAAACGACATCACCGCCGCTTCGTCTTCAATCACCAGCAGAGGCAATCTACTCATCGTGGTCATTCTTTCCTTTTTGTCCGTCTTAAACCGAAGCGGCCGCGGCTTTTGCCAGTCCACGTCCGGTATTCAGCAATGGCAAACGGACGGAAAAGGTTGCTCCCGCTACATTCTGATTGTTGAAGCACACGATTTCGCCGCCGTGCTCTCTCACAATTCCGTAGCAGATACTTAGCCCCAGGCCGGTTCCCTTCCCTACTTCCTTCGTCGTGTAGAACGGATCGAATATTCGATCAGGATTGACAATGCCCGTGCCTGTATCGGTGAAGCTGACCTCCACACAGTCATGCAGGCGTGAAGTTGCAATCGTAATGCGACCGCGGTTGCCAGACTCGCGTAACGCGTCGAACGCGTTGTTCAGAATATTGAGAAACACCTGCTGAAGCTGATGGGCATCGCCAATGACAGTCGGCAGTGTTGGATCGAACTGTTCGATCAGTTGCACTGCTTCATTGCTCAGATCGTAGGAGCGCAACGAGATGGTACGACGAAGTACCTGGTGCAGATCGACCGCCTGCTTCTCCGGCGGAGTCTGGCGCGCAAAGCTAAGCAGGTTCCGGACAATCTCACGCGTGCGCTGCGCCTCGTGCACGATTACCCTCAAGTCTGCTTTCGCTTCGGTTGAGAGCTCCGGAGTGTCGATCAGAAGATCGGCAAATCCCATAATTGCTGTCAGGGGGTTATTCACCTCATGAGCCACGCCAGAAACAAGCTGGCCGACTGCCGCCATTTTTTCTGTATGCATGAGCTTGGCTTGGAGCATCGCCACATCCGTGATGTCCGTCATTACCGCAACGAGACTGTTCACCTCTCCCGAGGCGCTGCGCATTGGACTCAGATTTACAGAAAAGCTTCCGATGGCCTGGCGGTCCCGGACCAACGGAAGTTCGAGGTTATTCACGACCTTTCCTTCGAGAACGGACTGGATAGCATTCCGCAGCATTGCTCGGTGACTCGGAGCAACCATTGTTTCAATTCGGGAGCCGACCAGATCACTTCCGGAACCGATCGCCAACTCGCAGCAGCAACGATTAACGTAGCTCACCAGCCCAGCCGTGTCGGCCACGACAATGAGACTCTGGGTGTGGTTCAGGATTTGTGTATTGAAGTCGTGCTCGCGCAGCAGCTGCGACTGCACGTGCTTCATTTCGGTTATGTCGAGAAGCACGCCGCGGTACTCAACTACCTTCCCCGAATCGTCGCGTACGACGAAGCTGTTTTCGAGAACATAGATGATCGAGCCATCGCGACGAAGCAGAGCCAGCTCATGATTGCGTAGCCGTCCAAACTGGTCCAGGGCGTGCTTGACGATGCTCCGATGCGCAGGATCGACATAGAGCTTCTCAGCACTCACGGCAAGCAATTGCTCGCGGCTGTCGTAACCGAGCAAGCGAACCAGAGCGTCGTTTACCTCCAGCAGTTGACCATCGGGTGCGGAAAAGTAAGCGCCTTCCTGAATGTTGTCGAACAGTTCGCGATAGAGTCGCTCCGCACGGCGGCTGGCGGTCACATCTTTAAGAACATGGACCGTCTGCGGAGAATCGTCCCCCGGACTTCGCAGACGCGAAGATGAGATCAAATAGACATTGCCCGTCTTCGGCTCCCGAAATTCCTCGCGAAAATGCTCACCAGAGAAGTCCAGGCAAAACGGACAAGTCTGACTCGAGAAGCTCTGCGCAAACAGTTCGCGAACAGGAACCTCCAGCAGTTGTGTAGGTTCTTTTTTCAGCTTCTCCGCAAGAGAGCGATTCACGCGTAGCGTACGGTGCTGCTCGTCATGCACCAACATGAGATCAGAAATTGAATCGAATATCTCTGCCCATTGACGACTCGCACGTGTGATACGTGCGAACAATTGGGAGTTCTGCAGAGAGGCGGCTGCATGCGCGGCCATCGCTTGCAGCAGTTCGACATCTCCGGCGGAGTGAGACTTGCAGTCAACCAGTCCCAGAACTGCGAGCAGTTCGTTTCCAGCACACAGAGGCGTAATTATTAATTGTTGCCAGCCCTGTTCCTGCGCTAGCTGGGAGTCGAAGCGATCCGCTGCCAGCACGATACCCTTGGCGCTGGAGCGCGCGATCAGTAATTCAACCGCCC
Organism: Terriglobales bacterium; assembly: GCA_035275665.1. Taxonomy (GTDB): domain Bacteria; phylum Acidobacteriota; class Terriglobia; order Terriglobales; family Acidobacteriaceae; genus Gp1-AA112. The sequence goes on from DATEMI010000086.1 coordinate 3,987, forward strand.
GATTCAAGCGATGAAAAGAAGGCTGACGAACTGCTTCGGGCCGGAACAGCACAGTCTGCGCCTGTCCATCCTTAATAAGAGCCAGGAAACCGCATCTGGCTCCAGCAAGTTCCATCGCGCGGGCGGTGAACTTCGTGGTTAGATCAGTTAGCTCAATCGAACCCCCGATTTCCAGAGCGAAAGAGACCAAAGCCTCAGCGCGCAAGCGGTGCCGCTGGGAGGGATCCAAATCCGCGCACGATTCTGGATGTATGGAGTTCATGTTCGAGAATCTGTCTCAAAACGAGCGTGATCCGAATTGCGACGGTAGCGTGCAATCTCATTTTGAGTCAACGCGAATCAGAATCGTCGTGCATCGTCGGTAACCAGTTACTTCCCTGAGAACTTCTCAGCTTGAGACTTGAGAAAAGCTGGATTGCTCCGCGATGAGACAGTTTCGTCCCGAAGAGGTAATTGATCGACTCTCACCGCTGCGAGCATTGCCTTGAAAATGAATAGTTTGTGGGGCATTCGATTACCGAGGTCATGAGGCACCCGCTGGTGGAACTCTCCGTGCACATTTCAGGCTGAATTTATCCCTAAGGAGAGAACTGTGCGCAGCTTCTTCCAGAAGTCTCGCTGGTTTGCAGTCGTAATCGCATTTGTCCTCGGCTTTGCCGTCCTCTCGCATGCCGACGAATCCACTCGAAAGATCAAATCGAAAGTTGCCCCGCAATATCCGGATCTTGCAAGAAAAATGAACGTCACGGGATCGGTAAAACTCGAACTCATCGTAGGTGCAAACGGCCAAGTAAAAGCGGTCAGGCCCCTGGGTGGACACCCTCTGCTCATCGACGCAGCTGAAGCTGCCGTGAAGCAGTGGCGGTATGAGCCCGGCTCAGAAGGAACTGAGGTGGTGGAGATACGTTTCACAAACAGCAATAACTAGGCTCCGGCGCCTGGAAAATATAGGTACATAAGCAATGACAATCGCAAAAAAGCTTCGCTATGGCTTTGGCAGCATGATCGTGCTGGTGTTTCTACTTGGCCTGTTCAACGTGGGTGCTCTCATCCGAGAGCACTCGGCCAAGAAACACACGCAACGATCATTTCAATTGCTGCGCGATACGTCGGCTCTGCAGTATCAACTCAGCCAAAACCAGATCCATCTCGACAATTACCTGTTGAGCGGCGATCCCGCCGAAGCCGAAAAGGTCATGAGCGGAGCGTCTCATCTGGACGAAGCCATTCATGAAACCAAAGCCAAGGCAACAGAGGAAGAACGTGTTCCTCTTGATCGTCTCAATGAGTCGGAACACGAATGGCTCGAGCGGTTTGCGCGGCCTCTGATCGACAAACGCAAACAGGTCGATTCTGGCAATTCGACGGTCGCGGAACTGCAGATCTTTTATCTCCAGCAAAATCCCAGCGATTGGTTGAAGAGCGTGAAGGAGCCGGTCGACCAGACGATGGCAGCCACCGAGCAGGTCCTGCAAGACCAGCAGCAGAGTGATGCCACCTTAGGAACGCTGATGACCTGGATAGCCGGCATGCTGGCATTCGTGGCATTGGGCGGAGGCATTGCCATCGCGTACCACATCCCCAGATCGATCACCGATCCTCTGTTCCACCTGATGCTGGTGGCGCGTGAGATCGGCGACTCCGGTGACCTCGATCAGAAGATCGACATCGACCGCTATGACGAGATCGGCGAACTCAGCAAGAGCTTTAACAAAATGATCGCCTACTTGAAGGAAATGGCGGGATTTTCTGAGGCCATCGCCGGCGGCGATCTGAGCGTGCAAGTGCAGCCGCGTTCCCAACGCGACACGCTCGGCAGAGCTTTCTCGGAAATGACCATCGGATTGCGCGCTCTGGTAAAGAGCACGCGTGACAGCGCCTCACAAGTGGCGGGCGGATCCAACGAAGTTGCCAGTGCCTCAGACGAGTCCGCGAAGATCAACGTTCAGGCTGCATCGGCAATCGACGAAGTTACCAGCACTATGCACGAAATGAGCATTAATGTGCAGAACATGGTGAAGAACACACAGACGCAGGCATCGAGTGTAAGTGAGACGTCAGCATCGATCGACCAGATGGTCGCTTCGATCCAACGCGTCGCCGACACAGCGAAGGTACTGCTCGACATTTCGCAGCGCTCACGCGAAGAGGTGCAGAGCGGAATCCAGACGATGGAAAAAACGACCGATGGATTGAACAAGATCAATGGATCGATTCAGGCGTCGTCGGGAATTATTCGCGCTCTGGGCACGCGCGCCGACGACATCGGCAAGATAATCGAAGTGATCGACGACCTTGCCGAGCAGACGAACCTTCTAGCCCTCAACGCGGCCATCGAAGCTGCACGCGCCGGCGAACATGGACTTGGTTTCGCCGTGGTCGCCGACGAAGTGCGTAAGCTCGCGGAAAAGTCAGCGCAGTCCACGCGCGAAATTTCCGACCTGATCGAGAGCATCCAGAAAGAAGCCCGCAAAGCCGTCGAGAACATGGACAAGAGCACGACCATCGTAAACGACGGTCTGGTGCAAGGTACAGAACTCAGCACTGCCCTCAAGAAGATCTCGAATGTGGTCACCGAGGTTTACAAGTTCGCTCAAGAAATCGGTGCAGCGACCAACGAGCAGTCACATGGATCGTCGCAGATCGCCCGCGCTACCACACGCCTCAACGAGATCACGCACGAGATTAATTCGTCAGTCGAAGAGCAGGCATCCGGAGCACAAGCTGTGGTTCGCGCGATGGAGAAGATGCGCGAATTGATCCAGCGTTCCACGTCTGGATCCACTGAGCTCGCTGCCTCTGCCGAGCAGATGAACAAGATGTCGCGCGCCATGCTCGAATCTATGGACCGGTTTGTGCTGGAAGCTCTGCAGTCCAGCAGCAATGCACATCGAAAAGGGGCAAATGGAAGCTGGCACGAAGATCAGAAGCCGCAGACGCGCTACGCAACTACGGTGAACTAGACGGAATCCGAGGACCCATGGCGAAAGACCAACAACTCGTCGGTTTTCGAATCGGGAAGGAAACGTTTGGCGTTCCGATCCATCTCGTTCACGAGATTGTTCGCGTGCCCGAAATTACAGCCGTGCCGGATGCGCCGGAGTACGTCGAAGGCGTCATCAACTTGCGGGGAAAAATCATCTCTGTCATCGATCTGCGCAAGCGGTTTGGAGAAAAGAGGATCGAGCGCAGCCGGAAGAATCGAATCCTCGTCGCTGAGATCGAGCGCAAGATGGTTGGCTTGATCGTGGACGCGGCGTCAGAGGTTTTGCGCGTTTCGCCAGACGAGATCGAGGATCCGCCCGACGTTCTCGACGAGGCTGAAGTTAAGTACGTGACCGGCGTCGGCAAATTGAAAGGACGACTGATCATTCTCATCGATCTTGCCAAAATCATGCAAAAAGGTGAATTACGAAGGCTGGAAGAAATGACAGTTCCCGCAATGGCTTAACGAGAAACGGTATCTGCTGCGGACTTCCCCGGTTCGTCGCGATATTGAACAGCGGTTTAAAGAGAGCTCAATGGCTACTTTCACTGTTCCAATTAGCATTAGCGACGCCGAACTCAAGCTCCTGCAGACCTTGATCTATCAGGAATGCGGAATGCATTTCGATGAGCGGCGCATTCACTTTCTGCAAGATCGCCTGCAGCGGCGCTTAAAAGCTTGTAATCTCGACAGTTTTTACAGCTACTACCGCTTGCTTACGAGCCGGGATGGAAAAGGGGAACTCAGCGCCCTACTCGAAAATCTCACGGTCAATGAAACGAGTTTTTTTCGCAATCGCGCACAACTCGATCTTTTTCAGAAGGCAATTCTCGAGGAAATTCTGCACCGCAAACAGGCGCGCCGTGATTGGACGCTTCGCTGCTGGAGTGCCGGCTGCTCCACGGGCCAGGAGCCGTACACGATGGCCATGCAGATTTCCGACGCACTGGCTTATTACTATCTCCGCAATCCGCTGCCGTTTGAGATGCCCTCCCCTAAGCCAATGATTCCACCTCCGTGGAAAGTCGAGATTCTGGCGTCGGACATCAGTTATTCCGCATTGCGCGCGGCGCAGGAAGGCTCCTACACGGATTCTCAGATGGAAGCGGTCGATTACAGCTTCCGCCTGCGTTATTTCGACAAGCTTGGCGACCGTTATGTTGTGAAAAAAGGGCTCAAGGAACTCGTCCACTTCGACTTTCACAATCTCAAGACGGAATTTCTGCCCCAGCGTAACGACGTGATCTTCTGCCGCAACGTGATGATCTACTTCGACGAAGCCGAGCAGAAGCGGCTGATCGATAAGTTCTATCGGTGTTTGAATCCTGAAGGCTATTTGCTCGTTGGACATGCAGAGAGTCTGTTCGGACTTACAGATAAGTTCCGCATGATTCATGAGAACAACGGCACGGCGTATCAACGCATCGAGGCGACGGTTTGAGCTTCTTCTCGGAAGAGCAACAATTCGAGATGCGCGAGCTGTTCTTTGAGACCGCCTCGGAGCTTTTGCAGGCGCTCAACGAGCAGGGACTCCGTCTTGAGCAGACCCCGCAAAATGCCGAGTTGGTCCGCGAGGTACGGAGAACTGTTCACACCTTGAAGGGCGACTCGGCTGCTTGTGGATTCGAAGAACTGAGCAGCCTCGCTCATCAGCTCGAAGACGTGCTTACGCCCGAAATTGCCGCGTCGACCGAAGGCAAACTTGTTGAAGCGGTGCTGAGTGCCGCGGATATTTTTGCGGCGTTACTTACCTGCTATCGCGAGGGAACGCGGTCTCCAACTGCCTCCACAGTTCGTGCCACCGCCGCAGTTCGTGAACGGATTCGGGAACTGGTTGCGAATCCTGAACCTCGTCATATTGTTCCCTACAAACTCACAGGCCGCTTTGCCTGGACTGAGTACGAGCAGGTCGCCATCGAGCGGGAGCTCGGCAATGGACAGGTTGTGTACAACATCGCGCTGGCGATCGATCCGAATTGTCCGATGAAGGCTGCGGCAGTCCAGCTGGTCAAGAATGCGCTGGGACAATTCGGCAATGTCCTGGCCACCTTTCCGGAGGAGGGTTCGCTCTCCGAACAGATCGACGTACTGGAATTTGCGCTTGCCTCGTCGGCGCCTGTCGAGAGCATCGAAGGCAAATGCCGGATTCCATCAATTATTTCTAATGTTCTGGTAGAGCGTACTTCCCTTAATGGGAATCAGCAAACCGATCAAAGCATAGAACCTTCGTCTTCGGATGAGTCCGACGTTCTCGGAATATCCGACGGGGAAAGCGAAACTGCGCCGGAAGAAAACGTAGCTTCGGGCGCATCAACATCGCTGACCAATGCAAAGCTGCGCGTGGACGCGGAACGCATTGACGATGTTCTCAACCTGGTTGGTGAACTTGTGATTGGCAAATCCATGCTGATGCAGGCTACTGGCGAATTCGAGAAACGATTTGTCAAAGATCCTTTGCGCACAAAGTTTTCTGACGCAATGGCATTCCAGGCGCGCGTGCTGAACGATCTGCAGAAGTCCGTGATGAAGATTCGCATGGTGCCGGTCGAGCAGCTTTTTCGACGCTTTCCTCGGATCGTTCGCGATGTGGCAAAGACCTGCGGCAGAGAAGTCGTCTTGCAAGTTTCCGGTCAGGAGACCGATCTCGACAAGAGCATCCTTGATGCGCTTGCCGAGCCACTATCGCATTTGCTGCGCAACGCGGTCGATCACGGAATTGAAACTCCGGAAAAGCGAGTTGCAGCCGGCAAGCCGCCTCAAGGAACGATCAAACTCAATGCGTTCCATCAAGGGAATCAGATCGTCATCGAGTGCTCCGACGACGGCGGCGGAATCGATCGTTTCAAACTGGTCAGCAAAGCGGTCGAGCGCAGGGTGCTCTCGCATGAAGAAGCAGAACGCCTCTCAGATGCTGACGCGCTTCATCTTGTCTTTCACCCGGGGCTGAGTACTGCGGAGCAGATCACTGAGATCTCCGGACGCGGTATGGGGATGGACATCGTGAAATCGGTCATCGAGCGACTGAAGGGTTCTGTGACGATCGATTCCAAGGCGGGACAAGGGACGAGCTTTCTGCTGAAAGTTCCACTCACCCTGGCAATCATTAAAGCGCTGATGTTCCGCGTCTCCGACCGGCTATATGCGGTACCCCTCGCATCCGTGCTCGAGATCGCGCGCGCATCGTCTGCGGATCTGCATCGCGTGGACCAGCACGAGGTTATGCAACTGCGCGATCAGGTGCTCACGGTCGTCCGCATGAACCAGCTGGTCAAACGCGGACCAGTGCCGATGTCAAAGAAGATTTTCGTAGTCGTTGTTGCAATTGGCGATCGTAAGTTCGGATTAACCGTCGATCGCCTTGTGGGGGAAGAAGAGCTTGTGATCAAAGCGCTCGACAACGACATTGCCGCCACGGAATTGGTAAGCGGAGCGTCCATTCTGGGCGACGGTAGCGTGGTTTTGATTTTGAATCTTTCTGCGGTAGTGGCGAGGCTCGGACGAGCGCCGCTGGCCATGGAGGCGGTCACGGCGTGAGTGATGGGTCCAAGGTACGGGTTCTAGTGATCGATGATTCGGCTCTGATGCGCAAGCTGATTCCGCGAATTCTTGCGCGCGATCCGGACATTGAAGTTGTAGGCACAGCGATGGATGGCAGCTTTGGATTGAAAAAAATCGAAGAGCTCAGACCGCACGTGATTACGCTCGACCTCGAGATGCCGCGTATGGACGGCATGGAGGCACTGCGCCAAATCACGCGCAGCTATCGCCTTCCCGTGGTAGTGGTGAGTGCACATAGCGTGAATGGCGCGGCGGCAACCTTTAAGGCGCTGCAACTTGGCGCCTTCGACTTCGTCCCAAAGCCCTTCGATGCTTCCCAGGCAAAGATGGAGGGCGTTGCCGAGGCTCTTGTTGAAAAAGTCAAAGTTGCTGCGCGCTATGGCACCAAGGGAACGATGCCGCTGCGTGAGACGGCGAAAGTGCAGAAGCCGATTCATCGGCACAACTCGGCACCAACGAAGGTGATCGCAATCGGAGTTTCTACTGGCGGACCCAATGCGCTCCAGCACTTGCTGTCGGAATTGCCGGGTGACTTCAGCGGAGCACTGTTGATTGTCCAGCACATGCCGGAAGGCTTCACCGATATGTTCGCCCGCCGCCTGCACGAATGCTGCGCCATTGATGTAAGGGAAGCTCGTTCTGGGGACGTGTTAGTTGCGGGCCGCGCGCTCATCTGCCCTGGCAATCGGCATATGCGCGTTCGACGCATGCCCTTGGGCGACGTCGTGGTCCTGAGCGATGACAACAAAGTAAATGGACACCGCCCTTCGGTCGATGTTCTGTTTCAGTCGGTCGCGAAGGAGTTTGGTTCGAAGTCAGTCGGGTTGCTGATGACTGGCATGGGGGAAGACGGCGCCGAAGGTTTGGGAGCCATCAAGAAATCGGGCGGCCTGACGCTTGCGCAGGACGAGCACTCCTGCGTGGTATTCGGCATGCCCAAAGCGGGAATCGACCGCGGACACGTGATGCGAGTCGTGCCGCTCGACGCGTTACCGAACGTGCTCGTTCGGAATTGCTCGACGTCAGCGCTGAACACTGCGACGGCGGGAGTGAACGCTTGAACTGGAGAGCAGCCCGCTGTTGCGGACTGATCCGGGAGAGATGAGCAGGCAGTTAGGAGAATGTATATGGAGCAATTTGCTGCGATAGTCCGAAGCAAAGACAACAAGCCGGTGCGCTACCTGATCGTGGACGACTCGATCTTCGCGCGCAAAAATATCGCGAAGATGCTCGAGTCCTTCGGCGGCGAGGTCGTCGGCGAAGCGGGCGATGGCTGCACCGCCATTACCGAATATGAGCGCCTGCAGCCGGATCTCGTGCTAATGGATATCACCATGCCGCAGATGGAAGGCATTGAAGCCGCCGAGCGCATCATTCGGCAGTTCCAGAACGCGCGCATCGTGATGGTCTCGTCTGTGGGATATCAGGAGAACATTGTCGCTGCGCTGCAAAAAGGCGCGCGCCACTTCGTGCAGAAACCCGTGAAGGCCGACGTCCTCTACGAAGTGATTCGCTACGTCATGGGCGACGACGTTCTCACCACATCCGCAGTCGGAGCAGGAGCGCAGTAGTCATGAAAATGGAGCTGATCCAACCCTTCATCAACTCGGCCGACGCCGTGCTCGCCGAGAGCCTGCAATGCGAAACTCGCATCGGCGATGTTTCCATGGAGGAAGAGACCTACCGCCGCAAGGGCATTGCCGCGCTGATCGAGATCGCCGGTGACATCGAAGGACGCATCATTCTCGACACCGACTCGCCGACCGCAATGCACATTGCGAAGCACCTGGCGGGCGGAGAAGTCGAGCCCTCCGATGAACTTGTGCGCGAGACTGTTTGCGAACTTGCAAATATGGTGATCGGCAATGCAATCACCAGCCTCAACGATCAGGGATTCCGCTTCAAAATTTCTCCCCCGGAAGTCCATACCGCCGATCAAGGCTTGAGTGGAAGCGAAGAAACCGAAGCCCTGGTGATGTGCTTCGAGACGCAAAAAGGCAGCGTGTACATGAACATTGCCATGCGACATAACCGTCGCCGCAAAGAAGAGCGTTCGGCGGTCACAGTCGCGTAGAGGTTCTGCTATCCGCCAACAGCAACAAAGATTGGACTTAGACGCGGGCAGGTGGTTGTAGAGGTCGGCACACAACTCGGATTCAAAGGCGCGGGTATGCGGATCGGATTACCGCTTGCGTCCGCCGCTTCCGAATCGGAACTGGTCAGGATCACGGATACATCTTGTGAATCGCGATTAGCGGTAAATACCTTCGCGCTATTTCCATCAGAAGCAATCGAAACCGGACTCTTGCCTACCGAAATCGTCTTGGTCACTGTTAGATTCAAACTGCTAATCACACTTACCGAGTTCGACCCCGTACTGGCAACGTAAATCCGTGACCCATCCGCCAGCGCGGTCACCGAGCGCGGACCCGTCCCGACGGTGATCGTCGTTATAACAGTAAGCGGATTGGGTGACGTCGGATCGCCGTTGATCACACTCAGCGTGTTCGATCCGGAATTGGTAACCAACACGCGCTGGTTCTTAGCATCGAACACGGCATAATTCGGAGATGAGCCAACTGTGAGCGTGGCCTTGACCGTGTGGCTGGTGGCGTCGATCACGCTCACGGTGCCTGAGCCTCGATTCACGACGAAGACCCGACTGCTGTCAGCCGATGGAACCGCCCAAACCGGGGCTGTACCTACGGGAACAGTGGCGAGCACACTGTTGTCCGCCGTTGAGATCACGGTTACATCGTTGCTGCCCTGATTCAGTACATAAACTTCTTTCGAATTGGGAAGCAGAGCCAGATTTACCGGAGTCTGGCCGACCTGGATTTCCGTGCTCAGCGACATGGGAAATCCTCCCAGAACTCCCACTGCATTTCGACCGGATTCAGCCACATAGAACGTGGCATTCGCGCTCACAATCGAAATTGGCTTCGCTCCAGACGGCAAGCCTACCGTCGCAGCCGACGAGACCACTGGAGGCACTCCCGCACTATGAGCATCGGAGTGCTGAGTGACGGTGTCATTCCCGAAATCTGCAGTCGTTACCGTAGCACTAAGCCCGGAGAAATTCTGAACCAACGCGAACACCGGACTGCTTCCCACCGGCACAACTCCGTCGATCGAATCGCCAGAAACGTTCACATCCATTGCCTGACTGGTAACGCCGCTGGCAAGGCACGGATTGTTAGGATCGGGGGGATTGGGATCCAACTGGCACGAAGTGACCACTGCGAGCCGAAAATTCTGCGGGTCGGGAGAGGGCTGCGGCAGCGGCGTTGCCACCGGTCGGAAAATATCTCCGCATCCAGAAATCAAAGCGCAAAGAATGGCCGCTCCGGCCAACGCGGCCAACCGTGAAAACTTCATCCCAACTCCCAAATTTCGATGTTTCCTGCTTCAAGGATTGTAAATGAGAGCAGCCCTGCAGCTAAGGCCGTAAACCTTGCTGCCCAACGCAGCTAGCGCAAGACGTAACTGGAGAGTGTGCAATTAACAGCGTAAATAACAGCGTAATGCACGAGATTGAACTTGCGACCCACGGATAATTTCACGTAAGTCTCTGTGCACCAACTCATTGCGGAGGCGACTCCATTTTTCGGCTGCTACGGAACAGCGAAAAACAGCGTAATAACAGCGTAAAAGATTCTTTCTGTGTATCGTGCGTGCTTCTGTACGAGTTCCATAATGAAACAACTAACGCTGCTTCCGCGGAAGCCTGGCGAATTTTGGTTGACTCTCGCCAGGCACTCGTGATAACACCGAACTATGTTCGGTGTGCGAGAGAAGGTGACAGCTCACCGGGTGTAAGTAGGAGACAACTCCCGCAGTCGCCCAATCGTTCCCGGGATCACCGACAAAGCGAAATCGATATCGTCTTCGGTATTGTGCTTGCCAACACTAAAGCGAATGCTGGCACGCGCTCGCTCGGGCGGCAATCCCATCGCGGTTAGGACATGCGACGGCTCGATCGCGCCAGACGAACACGCCGCACCGGTCGAGACCGCTAATCCCTTCAGGTCGAGCGCGATCACCATGGCCTCGCCTTCGATGTGATCGAAGTAGATGTTGCTGGTGTTAGGAACCCGACGCGCCGCCCCACTGTTAACTCCGGCTTCATCGATCTGCTCCAGCAGCGTCGATTCCAGACGGTCACGCATGTTCGCAATCCGAGCCATGTCACCGTCTTGCAAGCCGCGCAGCGCGATTTCCGCCGCGCACCCGAGTCCGATAATTCCCGGCAGGTTCTCGGTACCAGCACGGCGTTGGCGCTCGTGGTTGCCGCCATAGAAAAGAGGATCGATCAGCGTTCCTCTGCGGACATAGAGCGCGCCTATGCCCTGAGGACCATGAAACTTGTGCGCTGAAATTGAGAGCAAGTCACAGCCGATCTTCTTTATGTCAGTCGGAATCTTGCCCGCCGCCTGCACCGCGTCGGTGTGGAAGTAAACATCGGCCTCGGCGGCAACGCGCCCGATTTCATCGACCGGCTCGATCACCCCGGTTTCGTTGTTCGCCATCATCATTGAGATAAGCTTCGTCTTCGGCCGCAACGCTCTGCGCACGTCCTCCGGATCGACCAGCCCTTCGCCATCGACGCGCAGGTAAGTGACTTCGACTCCGCGCTTCTCCAGCCGCTTGCAGGCATTCAGCACGGCATGGTGCTCGATCTGCGACGTGATCACATGCTCGCCGCTCTGGACGATGCCAAAGATCGCGAGATTATCAGCCTCCGTGCCTCCGCTCGTGAACACGACCTCCGCCGCACGGCAGCCAAGCAGACGCGCCACCGCTTCTCTGGCCCGCTCCACCGCAGCGCGAGCATGTTGCCCATGGTGGTGGATCGACGAAGCATTCCCGAACTGGTCCAGATAGTAAGGACGCATCGCCTCAAACACCTCAGGCAGAACCGGCGTGGTCGCGTTGCTATCCAGATAAACGCGCTGCATATAGATATTCTATGCTCAGCCAACAGAACCGCCGGCCGTAGCCGGTGGGGCAGCCGCGTGTTTGCGGCTGCGCCATTGACGAGCGCGGCAGCATAGCAGTCCCGGAGCTGGCATTCGGCCATCTCCGGCCCACCGCCTACCGGCGGCGGTTCTGTTCTTAGCACGCTACACTGGTTCCCATGCGCCGCCTCATCGTGAATGCCGACGACTTCGGAATGACTTCGGGTGTAAACCGCGCCATAGCCGAGTCGCACAAATCAGGCGTGGTTACCTCCGCGACCGTCATGGCGAACGAGGCAGCGGTTGATGAAGCGATTGCGCTCGCAACGCAGAATCCCTCATTGGGAACCGGCTGCCATGTTGTTCTCGTCGACGGCATACCGGTTTCGCAGCCGGATGCCGTGCAGTCGCTGATCGGAACACGAAATGGCGACCTGTCTCGATTCCGTCCCGGCATTGCCCAGCTTGCACTCGCTGCCCTCTCCCGCAGCGTTCGCGAACCCGAAGTTCACGGCGAGGCTTCCGCACAAATCGAGCGGCTGCAATCGCGCGGTCTATCGCTCTCTCACGTAGACTGCCACATGCACTCGCACATTCTGCCTGTAATTTCACGTGCCGTGCTGAGGGCAGCCCGCGATCATGATGTTCGCGCCGTGCGCAATCCCTTCGAGCCAGCGTGGTCGGTAGCTGCGACCCACAAGAGTTCAAGCTTGCGTTCGTGGAACCGCTCGGCGCAGGTCACCGTATTGCGAGCACTGGAGTATCAGTTCCTCAACACGGTCAAGCAGAACGGCATGAAAACCACCGATGGAACCATCGGCATAGCCGTAACCGGTCTCCTTGATCGCGATCTGCTTACGCGACTCGTCGATGCAATGCCGGACGGCACTTGGGAACTGGTCACGCACCCTGGCTACCACGATCGCGACCTCTCCGCGGCGAAGACAGAATTGAAGGAGTCAAGAGCGGTGGAGTTGGAGCTTCTCACGGCTTCGGCGACAAGAGAGATGTTCCAGAAGAGGAATGTTCAGTTGATCAGCTATCGAGACCTGTGAGTTTTCAGTTCAGCCCGGGTTCATTGGGAGAATGGACGCCGGCATTTCATGTGCCGCCGGTGACCCTGTCATCCTGAGGCCCGTTTTTGGCCGAAGGATCTCCGGCAATGTCCCGCACCTCCTTGCACCTTTATGGCTCTTCACCAAGAAGCGCCTTAGAAGATGACCGGAGAACCTCGAAAGTGCAATTCTGCCGTAAATATCCCGGGAGATCCTTCGCCCAAAAGAAGGCTCAGGATGACAGTCTTAACCGCATTCGTATTAGCGATGCCCGCTTCACTGTCCCAGCGACACTCGCTCGATCGAGTTCGCCTTTCCCGTTTTGGCATCACAATCAATGAGCACGCCGTTCAGGCGTACGTCGCCCCGTGCGGCATCGAAGC
>DATEMI010000087.1:0-4216 GCA_035275665.1 Terriglobales bacterium
ATAAAACGTTTTCACCACGGAGGCACGGAGTACACGGAGAAAAGAAGGTGAGCGCGACTGCTTAGCAGCAACCATCGTGCTTGCCCGACTTGGGACCTCACAGCTTCGCTGAACGCAGATACTGCTTCATCGCGTTTTGTGCCAAGGTCAAACCAATAGCCCAGCGCTGTCTTGCTTCCTGAACGTCGGCCCCGTAGCCATGAAGATAAACGGTGATATAGAAACACTCAGAGACATTTCCTGCTTGGCGATGATCCAGACAGCGACGCACGATGAACTGCGCTGCGCTGCTCAAATCCGGAGCTTGCCGCAGCATCCGGGCCAATGTCTGAACGAACTGCTCGCATTCCGGGAAGCTGTTACGGGCCGGCGATGCGAACAGCAAGTCGATGTACGAGCTAAATTTGATGGCTTCGCCAAAGACCTCGTCGTCGGCGTCCATCTCGCTCGTGCTCCACAGCCCGCACTTTGCAGTTTCGATCTGGGAATCTGACGAGTTCGCCCAATCCAGAAAGCTCGCCAGCTCTTGGTTGCAAGCTTCAGGAATCTCCAGCAGGAGCTCAGGCTGTCGCTTCAGGTCGAGGAAGCGCAGCGAGCCATCGTCGGAACGCCAGGGAATCTCAAGTGTGGGATCGCCGGGGCCAAGTTCGACGCTCCATTCAGCAAGCATAGGATCGATGAGCTTCAGCGTTCCTCATTGCGTAGCCCCTCGCTTTCGACGAGATGTCCAAAACAGCACGAGTCCGATCAGAATCGCGATCGATGTGCCACCAATCAGCTTCAGTTCGAAGACGGCTTTGTTCGTCGTCTCTCCTGGCGGAATCATTGAAAGCACCATCGAGAGCAGGCAGATGAAAAATCCGAGCAGGCCCACCACCCAGACTCCGGCGCGTCCTCCGGGGATCAGAACTGCTTCGGCATTCCCATTTCGGTCTGCACGGTACGCAAGCTTGATCGCCGCAGCGTACATATAAAGGAATGGCAGGAAGTAGAGAATGATGGCGGCATCCACCAGCACCTGGTACGCGCCGTTGACTGTCTCGCTGATCTGAGCGAGCACAAGGACCAACGCCGAAATTCCCGCCTGAATGAGAATGGAAATGTAGGGCGTGCGCCAACGCGAATGAATCTTGCCGAAGAATGCGGGCAGATAGCTGTCGATTCCAACCGCAAACGGCACGCGCGCGATTCCCGCCACCGTGGTTCCCACGCCGCCAGCATTGCCGACGGTTACCAGGAGTGCCGCAATTACTCCCACAATCCCGATTCCGAGCAGATGCGATCCCGAAGCAATGGCTTGGAAGACACCGCTCTTCGGATCGACGTCGGCTGGAGCGACCATCACCATGGTTGCGAGAGTACCGAGGATGTAAATGAGAGCGATCAGCACGCCCGATCCGAGAATCGCTCGTGGAAACGTACGCCTCGGTTCGCGAACTTCCTCCGACATCGCACAAACGAGTTCCATGCCGGTGAACGCAAACGCAATCTGCGACCAGAAGTTTACGGTATCGAAATCCCAATTCGGGAGGATGTTTTGTCGCGTGAGGTGAACGTGGGATCCGGCTCGAGAATAGACTGCGACCGCAATTGCGATCAGTATTAGCAGAGGAGCATAGGTGCCTACGCCTCCAGCATTCTGCAGCCACTTGCCGATGTTCAGGCCGACGATGTTCAGGCCCACGGCAACGGCCAACAGTCCGAGCGATCCGGCGACTAAGAAATGTTTGTCATTGGCGAGGTGCGAATGGCCGAGTCCACCGATGTAGGCGCTCATCGCCGTGCTCGCCACCAGCAGGCCGGGAAAATAGAAGAACGAATAGACCCAATACGCCCATCCAGCGACGAAGCCATGAAAGTCTCCGAAGGCTTCGCGCGTCCATACGTAGAGTCCGCCTTCGGAGGGGAAGCGGCTGGAGAGTTCGGTGATGACCAGTGCCGTTGGGAAGAAGAAGAAGACCGCTGCCAGCACCCACAGGCTCAGCGATGAAGTCCCATTATGGGCTGCGGCTGCGATCCACCTGGGACCGAGCACGGCAGCGATATTGAAGAGAAGAACATCCCAGAATCCCATCTCGCGCCGCAGTTGTGACACGGCTTCTCGTTGCGGATGGGACAAAGGCTTCGCCTCCGAATGTGAACGGATAAAGAAATCCCGGCCTCAACGCAGCCGGGATTCCAAGCCTACCAGATTTAATTTGGAGTACCTATCGGCGAAGCCAGTACACCAATCCGCCGACCACACCCAATCCTCCGAGCAACAGCAGGAGCGGCAATGGGGAGCTGGTCTGGGGAAGTGCCGGGGTTTGAGTTTTGGCGGTGTTCTCGTTCGCCGCAGATGCGTTTTGCGCCGCGGGTGCGCTTTGCGGTTGAGCTGCTCCGGTGCTCTGGGCAGACGGAGCGGGGCTTTGCTCTGATGTCTTGTGCCGCTGCTGCCATGCCGTGGAACTCGAACTCGCTGACGGCGTTGCCGGAGCGGCCTGGCTCTGATCGCTCTGCGGCAGGGCCGGCGCTTGGTTTTGAGCCATTAACGTGCCTGCATTTACGGGCTGAGCAGGCTGAGTCGAAGGCTGCGAGCCAGCGACCACCGTACTGGTTTCCGGACCCAAATTGCCGGTGCGCACTCCGCGCGCGTTCAACTCCGCGATGCTGTCGTTGTTGAAGCTCTTCACATCCTGCGGGCGGTGCGACCGATACGCGCGAGCGATCTGTCCCAAACTTTGCGTCTGATTCGAAGTATTCGGCAATCCCGATTCGAAATGCTGAATGCCATTTTCGAATGGCTCCGTGGGTGCAGCAGCAGTGCCTGAAGCGGCTGAGGTCGCTGAAGTAGCTGCGTTCGCCGTGCTCGGAATGGCAGCTAAGTTCGACGGGGCCGGTTCCGAAACTGCAAAGGGTGCGCCATTCGGGTTGTAGACCGACGGACCACTCGTAGAGCGACTGTCGTTCGCTGCAGCAGCGGAAATAGGCGATCCCACAGCAGGTCCACTCCCGGGAAGAGCAATATCAGGCGTGGAGATGAGCGGAGCGTTGGCGGCGCTCACCGGCATTGTCGCCATCGCCGGACCAGCCGTGGTGGCGGTTCCTCCCACAACGGCAACCTGCGCAACACTGAACGTAGCTGACAAAAGCATTGCAAGCGACAATTTGCTGAACATCTTCACCTCCAGGCGCGCCAGCTTGCTCGCGTTCATAGGTCGACGCAAGTCCGCCATCAACGGCACACCAGACCGTGAGTTGTTGGATTGCTCCAGAACCACTGCAGGATGCCCGCGTGCCCGCCGGTCGAAGCGGGGCCTGCTCACTACGGGCATCGGTCACTGGCGAGCGTCGGCAGAAGCATACGCCCGGTTCGAGCGGTCTTTTTGAAAAACATGGTGTAGAGACGGGCATATCCCTGTCTCCATCAATTTGAGACGTATAGCCGCCATTTTTTCGTCCCAGCTTTGCTGTGGGTAGAAGGAATAAAGCTTCAACCCTCTCGGTTCCCTTCCACGGAAACCCGAAATCGCAAAGGAGCCTATGTCGCAAAGACGCAACGAACCGGACCTTAATCTTCTCGATGAGCGCCACAGTACCGACGGTCTCGATCGTCGAGGCTTTCTCAAATGCATGGCATGGGCCGGCACCGGATTGCTGTGGACCATCACGGCAGAAGGAATTCCCACCTCGCACGTCTTCGAAGGCGGCAAGCACGGCAAGAAGGGTGATTCTGCCCTGCACTTTGTTCAGATCAGCGATAGTCACATGGGCTTCAACAAGCCTGCCAATACCGATGTCGTCTCAACCCTACAAACGGCGGTGGACCGCATCAATGCTCTGCCGGAGCAGGCGGAGTTCATCATCCACACCGGCGACCTGAGCCACCAGTCCAAGGCCGCCGAGTTCGACACCATGGATCAGGTGCTCAAGAGCGCCAAGCCCAAGCAGATCTTCTATGTTCCGGGCGAGCACGACACCTCAGTCGATGACGGCCAACAGTACTTGGACCGATATGGGAAAGGCACCAAAGGCCGAGGCTGGTACAGCTTCAATCACAAAGGCGTGCATTTCGTCGGACTGGTGAATGTCATACAGCTCGAAGGCATGGGCCAGCTTGGCGATGAACAAATCGCGTGGCTCAGAGATGACTTGAGTGGAGTTTCTGCGAGCACTCCGGTAGTCGTATTCGCTCACATTCCGCTGTGGACCATTTATCCCGATTGGGGATGGGGAA
>DATEMI010000088.1:0-4027 GCA_035275665.1 Terriglobales bacterium
TCCTCAGAGCCGCCCACAAACAATCGTTCCCAGCACTGCGACTGCCGAGCCGCAGGAGTAGCAGAACCCGCGGCCGTAGCCGGTGGGCCGGAGATGGCCGGATGGCCAACTCCGGGCAGGGCGATACTGCACATATTTCGAGAAACGCAGCGGCAACACACGCGGCTGCCCACCGCCTACCGGCGCCGGTTCCGACGTTCGTCTTCCTGCCGAAAGTGTTCCCACCCTCGCGACATGAGCAGGTGCATTCTCCCGTTCTGGGAAATGCGAACAGTTTTGCCGGAAGTGATCTCTCCGATTTGCCTGATCTCCACGCCTGCAATGCGGCTGGGAATTCGCGCGGTCTTCGGGGCAGTGAATACCAGTTCGTAATCCTCGCCGCCGTGCAGGGCGAGGTCGAGCGCGTTTACCACCTTCCGAGCCGAAGAATGAACCGGGATCGCGGCAGCGTCCACTATGGCGCCAACGCCGCTTTCTTCGCAAATGTGCGCGAGATCGGTCGAGAGTCCGTCGCTGACGTCGATACACGCTGTGGCAAGTCGCTCTTCGATCAGCCACTCACCCACAGCGATTCTCGGTTGGGGAAGAACGTCTCGCCTTTTGATCTTCTTCCGGGTGAGTAACTGCAGCCCGGCCGCAGATTCGCCGAGTGCGCCGGTCACGTAAATCCGATCGCCAACTCGTGCGCCAGATCGGAGCAGAGCTTTGCCCTTTGCCGCGCTCCCGAGCACCGTGATGTCCGCCAGCACACCGCCAGGCGACTGCGATGTATCACCACCGGCGAGCTCTACTCCGTATCGATCCGCGAGCCGCAACAGGCCGGCAAAAAAGCGATCAACCCAGCGCTGAGGAACATTTTTAGGAAGCGCCAATGATAAGAATGCCGCGATCGGACACCCACCCATCGCCGCAATGTCGCTCAACCCGCGAACGAGACAACGATGCCCAATGCACTCCGCCGACTGCCAACCCCGGCGGAAATGAACGCCTTCGATGCTGAAGTCGGTCGTGATCAGCGCCTCGTGGTTAGCCGGAATGCGCAGGATCGCGCAGTCATCCCCAATCCCCAAGACAGCATTTGTCCCGCGTACCGCGCGTCGAAGCTGCTGGAGGAGCTCTCGTTCAGGAAGAGGCACGAAAAGAGGTTACAGGGAACAGGGGACAGGGAACAGGGAATGCTCTCAGCAAGAGCAAAGTTTCGTAGGGCATAGGAATAGCGGAAACCTGTCAATAGGTACTAAGGTTTTCCCCTGTTCCCTGTAACCTGTCTTCCGTTCCCTTAGAAATCTAAGTCTTTGATTCTACGTAGCATTACTTTCGTACCGCACTTTCGTGTTTGACACCAGAGTAGCTGTTTGTTAACTTGCCCTAGATTTTCAAGTACCTCTGGCCGCAAGCCCGATGGTCGTTTTAAGCACGCTGAGTTCAGGGCGGGAGCAGTGACTTCGCCCGGCATAACTCTCCTTCGCTGAACGACCGGCAGAGAAGCGTTGTCCAAACCTGGCTTCCTCTCTGTGGCAAGTATTAGGGCAGCTCGACAAAATCCCCAAGGGTGTGGAGTGAGATGCGGAAGCGCTATTACATCATGTTTGTCTCACGGGACGCCGACGGCGAACTCGTGAAGATGCCGATCCCTCTTCATTACCTCTACATGTTCGTCGCAGGCGCGCTCATCGGCATGCTCACCATCACCGGCATGGCCGGATCGTACACGCGCATGCTGATCAAGGTCGCGCGCTTCAACGAACTGCGCACGCAAAAGGAAGATCTAAGCCGCAACTACAGCAAGCTTGAGCAGGTTGCGAAAGAGAAGGACGTTCAGGTGGCGTCTTTAGGCTCGCTTGCCAGTGAAGTTTCCGCGCTCTACGGACTGAAGATCGATACCGAAATCAATCCCACCGTTCCTGAAGAAGCGCAAGCCGATCAAATTCATCGCTCCATCGACCAGCTCGCGGTTCTGAGAAACACCGCAATGTCCGGCGTAGCAGGCGCAGCGGTTGCTGCCAGCTATAACCACGTTGGCAGTCTGACCCTGACGGACTGGGAGCGCCTCGCTGCAGCTCCATCGTTGTGGCCGGTAGAAGGAATCGTGACCGGATCATTCGGTGAGCGCATCGATCCGTTCAACGGTGAAGGCGCGTTCCACACTGGCGTTGATATTTCGAGTCCGATGGGAACGCCGATCGTCGCTCCTGCCGATGGCATCGTGAAAGCCACGCAATACGTGAACGGCTATGGCCGCACCATCATCATCGATCACGGCCACGGCATCAGCACGCTCTACGGACACCTTTCCGGATACAGCTCCACAGTCGGCGAATCCGTCCATCGCGGCGACGTAATCGGCTTCGTCGGTTCCAGCGGACGCAGCACCGGAGCCCACCTCCACTATGAAGTCCGCATTCACGACACACCCGTGAACCCGCACAAATACCTGCGCACAATTTGGGCACGCAGCGGGCTGAGTGGTGTGATGACGGGAATGTAGGAAAGCTTGCGAAGCCACGAAGCCGCGTAGCTTCGAAGCTGGATTCTGATCAATCCTCCAGATTCTGCTAATCAGACATACTTTCCGGATCGGGAATGTTTGCGGCGCCTGGCTGGACAGAACCGGCGGCGGTAGCCGGTGGGTCGGAGATGGCCGAATGGCCAGCTCCGAGCGCGACGATGCCACACAGGGTTTCGATGAACGCAGCCGCAAAACACGCGGCTGTCCACCGCCTACAGGCGCCGGTTCCGTTACTTCCGATGCCTCCGTGAACGCCGATGCTTCTTCGGCTTAGGTGCAGGCTGTGGCGCTGGTTCCTCCGGCGGTTCGAACATTTTCGCAATCAGCGCAGGCGGTATTGATGCGTTCACCTGCACGCGCTCGCCTTTCTGTTCCACGTTCAGGCTGTTCAATGCTGATTCCAAATCGGGATCGGGATTCTCCGGACCTGTCTGGTTCTCGGTGGTCTTGTAAAGCGTAAACAGGTTCTGAATCTGCTCGGCGTGATCTTTGGCCGCGTTGCTGTCGGGCAGAAAGTCATCCGCCCGCAGCAGCACATTGCCGTTGTAGCGCGCTGATGCCACGACGACTCCGCCGCCAAAAAGCTGACGAATGAACGGCAGCGGATTGAGTCCGCCGCCAAGATTGATTCCCGATGGCGGCTCAACCTCCGTGATCAGCCACGCGAGAGTTCCAAACGGCACATGATGGTAATACTTCGCCACAAGCCGAGGACCCCGCGTCGTCAATGCCGAATGACGGAATTCATCGATGATGTGATCGATCTGCGCCGGATCGCCGGTGTTCGACGCAGCCACCATGTCGACACTCAAAACCGTTACCCGCACGATGCGGTCTTCGTGGGGAATGAGAAAGATCTCATGGCTGCGATAGTCCTCGCGCGAGCGCGCCACGCGCCCGAGAAAGTCTCCAACCTTCTGCGAGTCGAATCGCCCTACGACCACCTCGCTGTAGCGGGTTTCGGTCTGGGAATCGTGAGGAGCGTGGATGGCCAAAGCAGCCTGATCCATGTCGCGCTCAAGCTGGAACCCAGTCTGCTCAACAAAAGTGCGGTAATCAGGATCCCAGTTGCTCGGCTTCTGTCCCAAATTGGTAAACGTCCGCACCGGTTTCAAGTTGGCATAAAGAACGCCATCGCACTCAGGCAGCAATCGCACCGCCTCCGGCGCCGCCCGCAACCGCACGAGCACCGCCGAAGCCAGCAATCCCACTAGAACAAGCACAGTAATGCCGATCGCGAGATTCCGCCGCCGCCGAATCCGGCTCATAAGCCAAGCGCGCGCAGATTCATCTTTGGAATATCAGGAAGCGCTGCGCGAAGAGAAGAGTGATGGGATCGCGTATGCAAGATGGCGTGCAGAATGATAACAAAGGCGAGGTGTCGCAGGCTCATTGGGCCGAGATGAAGGAGCGGATAAACGCGAATGGACAGCCGAAAGACCTGACAAAGGTTGGCAGTTGCAGCATTGTGATCTCGCGTAAGATCAGGGACGTTAAAGATGCTTCCCGACTTCTCTG
>DATEMI010000089.1:0-6999 GCA_035275665.1 Terriglobales bacterium
GCTGGCTTTCGCCGTCCGGGAGATCCCACGGGTTGATGGTTTGTTCAGCATCGAGTGACATCGTGACCATCCGCCCGCCCATCAGCTCGACCAAAGACCTATAGGAATCACCGCGTTCAATAATCGAAACCAGTGGATTGGCCCGCGAAGCCATTGAGAGCAGTTGTAAAACCATGAAGGTCTTGCCGCCGCCGCTCTTGGCCATGATCAGCATGTTCGCGTCACTGAGCGATGGATCGAACGGCGAAAATGGAATCAGTTGCCGGTATGGCGTTTCAAACAGGAACAATGGCGAGCGCGGCGTTCCTTGCCACGGAGTTTCCACTGGAAGCAGATCGACCGCGTTGGTCGTTAGCATGTCCTGCTCACGTTTGTCGGCTTCACCCATTCCCGGCAGAGAACTGAAGAACAGCCGTCTTTTCGCAAGCGTTTCTGTGATCGCCTTTGCGCCATTCATCCTGGCGACGGCGTAAAGGAGTTGCTGGCGTCGGTTGCTGATGACGCGCTCAGCTTCTTCAAATTCGGTGCATGTAGCCGCTCGCTTCGACGTGCGCGCGCAGATAACAAGGCTTAACTTTGCGGTCTTGATCGAGCTGGCGATGATCTCCTGCTGCACTTTGAAGAGTTGGGCTTCCGCGACTTGCGCCTCCACATTGACCCGGAATCCACCATGGGCATCATGCTGCGCAGCCTGCATTTTTCTGAGTCGGCTTTTGTAGCCTTTCAGGACTTTTGTCTGATCGGGGATCGTGAATTGAGCGTTTACGAAAATCGGAAAATCGAGGCCGACCAGTTCCCGCAGTATTCCTGGGAACGTGGCGTCCGGAAGTTCCTTGAGACTGACAATCGAATACAGCAGCCCGCCGATATTCAGATATGAATCGGTTTCCTCGAGAATGCTGACATTGGCTAACTGCTGACGCGCACTGCGATACTCGAGTAGTCCTTCGCCAGGGATATAGTCGCGTGTATCTGACTCAAGCGGATTCAGGGCTCGCTTTGTTTCCAGAAAGAGCTCGCGATCTGTGAGTCGCCGTGGCCCGAGCTCAGCCGCTTGTAACGTGGTTTCAATTCCAACCAGCAGACTCTCGAATTCCGCCAGGAGCTCTTCGTGTTCGCGACGGCTGCGCTCGATACATTTGTTAGCAGAGAAGCTCCAACTCGGAAGACTTCGCTTCGTGGATTTTCCACTTACAGAGTGGTGTGTTAGTGGGTTCCAAACGAGATACACGTGCAGCAAGGGCCGCAGATAATGTCCTGCTGCGGCGTTGACGCGCCATGCTTCAAGTCTCATCGAATCCAAGACACTCGAAACCGAGTGCTCAGAGCAGCACTGAGCCGCATAGCCTTCGAGCAGATTGCCGATATCTTCGACAACCTCGTACCGAATCTGCACTCTCATGCTTTGCTCAGGAATAGACTTGAGCAGCGCGCCAAGCATGACCTTCGCTCTATTTCTCTCGTCATCACTCGCGAAATACGCTGTCCTGCCCCGCAAGTCATAACCCGCGACAAACGCGCCATCCGTACGCACGATGACGTTGTCCAGGTAATCGCGGAGCGGGAGCTGCTCGCAGAGCGCCGGATTATGGAGTTCTTTTTCGTGCTCTTCCCAGGTAACGGGCATCACTGCTCTTCCTCTCTCACATACGCAGTTCTGAGT
The DNA here is from genome assembly GCA_035275665.1 of Terriglobales bacterium. GTDB lineage: Bacteria > Acidobacteriota > Terriglobia > Terriglobales > Acidobacteriaceae > Gp1-AA112. The sequence continues at coordinate 1,664 of DATEMI010000089.1, forward strand.
TTTGAGTCACCGGCGGCAGCGCAGTACTTCCGCGGTTTCGTGTGCCAGAAGAAGAGGTCCTTGAGGTAGCCGCGCGGCTTTCCATACTTAAAGGCCATCAGAAACGGAATAATGGAGAGGGGAACTCCGTACTGGAGAAACGCGCTCATGTGGCCACTCGCGAATCGGCTAACCACGTTCATCACCGCCGCAACTCCCAGAACGACGAAAAGATCTTCAAATTCCAGCGACATAAATGTTGCCCTTGTATGCAGATTGCGATTCACCGGGGTGACATCCAAAGCCATACTTCACCTCACTCCAGCCGTACCGTTTTGGATCCAGAACTCTGCTAGCCGCAACAGACCGGAAAGACCGAAACACATCATTGCTGCGACCAGATTTCGAACCCACGCATCACCGATGGTCATTCGCTCAAGCACGCCAGCTGAGTGCAGGACCATCATCACGACTTGAGTTACTCCGTAGAGGGGCAGGATTACATTCCCGATCCAATTAACCAGCGTGAGGATCGAAATCCAATACCGATCTGGGTCGTTTGGCCCCGATTGCTGAGCAAAACCTTCCATCGCCCTCAGCAAGCCCGAACACATCAGTGCCGCAAAACCTGCCCACGACAAATGCGAATACGGTTGGGCTTTGCTGAAGCGGTAAATAGCCGCTGCGAAGAACAATCCCGCCAATGTCGGCATGATCACGTTGCCTGCCCAGTTGGTCAGGTTAAGCAGCCCGGTCTCAAACATGGATCACCTCCGATCTCCGCTTACCCGACCATCGCCTGGACAAGCTTCCACAGCGCCGTGACACTCAGAAAGGCCAACGACGAAAACACCAGCGGCAGAAATGGCTTCTTCCGCGAATAGTTGATGATTGCTCCGACTAGGGCCAGCCCCGTTGCCTCCGGCAGGATCGTGCCTGCCATGTAGTTCCAAATTGAAACAAGCATGTCGCTCGTGGCGAATTCAGTGCCGCTGTTGAAGCTCTGCATCAACCGCACGGTGCCTGAGACGGACAGCAGAAAGATCGCGGCGACGATCGAGCCCAGCGGACTCGATCCCTGAGCAGCGTCAAGAGCAGCTTTAAGAACAAAGAAGGCCGCGATCACCGGCACAAGCCTGGCGACGACCACATCTGAGATAAAGCTGGTGAGGCTGGTCTGAAGTTCTTTCAGCCAACCAGCGCTAGTACCGAAGCTTTGCGGCGGCATGGCTATGCCTTGCGCCGCGAACCACGAGAGGAATTGAGGCAAGGTCAGCAGGATGACAGACCACAGCATCCACCTCTGAAATCGTCCACCGATCTCGAAATTGACGCCGCTCTCCTGCCGCAAAGCAACTCCGGCGAGCACCATGGTGCACATCGCGCTCGGCACCGCCATGGCAAACAGCAGTTGGAGCAGATCCGCTATTAACTCGGGAATGGTCATCGGACTTGTCTCGCGGCTGTCACTGTTACTGACTACTGAACTCCTGCCTGGCCCTGCTGAATCCAGAACTCGATAAGTCTCGTTAGGCCGGAAACCATCAGCAGGCCTCCACCAGCGATCGCCCAGCGCGACACGCCCCGGCCATTCGTATAGCTAATGATCGCCATGACCACGCAGAGGGCAGCTCCGACTGGGGCGATGACATTGCCGATCCAATTGACCAAATTCAGGAAAGCGCCTTCAGGTTGAGCGGCGGTCTGCCCTTGAACAGCCTTATTTACCTGCGGCAGCGCTCCTAGGTTTTGGGCGCGTAGCAAGGGACCAGCTTGAGTGAGGATCGCGAAGAAGAGGAGCAATATCGGAATTCGTTTTGACGATCTGATTTTCCCAAATCGCATCAACACCTCCGCGCTAAACAACTCCCGCTTTGTTTGCGTCGTCAGGGAGAACGTTAGGGTCAAACGCGAATTCGTGCAAAATTATTGGCGGAGTAGCATGGACCTCCTCGCGAGCGAAGAAATGTTTGGATCGCTTTTCTACGAGGGATTCAGGCTAGTATCACCGGGTTAGAGCAAGATTCGACAGGAACAGAAGCAAATGAAACACTATGAGTCCGTGAGAATTGTTACCGGAACGATGTTCGAAGTTTTGTCCGGTGACTCTTAATCGCCGCGGTCTGATTGGCGCTGCGCATTTGCGGACCTGCCTAGTCAGAAAATAGTGTTGGTGGCACAATGTGCGGATTTTTGCCCGGAGATTTGCTCGTCGTGGCTTTCATGTGGAACCCGGGGATGACGGATTCTGTGCGCAGGCTCCGGGTGCAAGGTGCGCTTTGGTCAGCTGGAAAACCCTCGGGCGGGAGTGACCGAAGTCCTTAGTTTCAACAGTGATTTTCAAGATATCAGCGTTACTGAAAACAGCTGAATGCCGATCGCCAACGAGTGACTCGTTGCTCCGCGGCTTTGTAGCTGCTGGAATAAGCGTATGATCGACTCATCCCTCGCAAATCTCCGCTGGCCGAGGGTTTTCTGCGAAGAGCAGGAGAACGGTCATGGAATCTGAACGTCGGCGTCCTGCCGCTCGACGCATCTCCGAGAACTCTGCACGAGTCACAGAACCTGCCACAAACAACGGTGCTCCGCAAAGTCGAAAGATTCTCACCGGTTGGAAGGAAATCGCCAACTACCTGGGACGTGGAGTGCGCACCCTGCAGCGCTACGAGTCCCAATATGGTCTTCCTGTTCGTCGTCCTTCCGGCAAGGACCGCAGCTCCGTCATGGCCTCTCCCGACGAACTGGATCAGTGGCTGAATCGCTCGGCACTGAAGAACCAACGGCATGTCCGACGCGCTCTGCTGGTCCTCGATGTGCCCAGCGCGGGCAGCATCTCGAGTCGCAAACTCGTCCTCGAAGTTGGCAAATTCAACGTGCTCACCGCACTCACCACCGAGGAGTTGTATGAGACAGCGGAGAAGTTCGACGTCGATGGCTTTGTCGTCGATTGCCCGCCTGGGGACGCTCTGGCATCTGAGATCTGCGAATCGCTAAAGGAGCGACATCCCAACCGGCCGCTCTTCGCCGTGGTTGAGCAAGCACCGATCAACGGGAATGCCCCCAAATGCGCCGACTACGTCGTCCCCGGCAACGATCCCCAGAAGCTGCTCGAGGCCGTCACGGGAGTCTTCGGAGCACCTCGCATCGAGTAGCTTAAGCTCTCGCAAACGCAAACAGCAGCCGAGAGCCGATTGCCGCTTTTTTTGCCGTTTTGAAACCAGAGTCGTGAAGAAACGAATCCTCTCGATCTCCTATGACGAAGCGATCATGAAGACGCCTACGTCTTCGAGCACGCCGGCTTTGATGTGATTTCTGCCTAGGGCTTCAACGACGCGATCGCTCAATGCCGCGATGCGAAGTTCGATGTGGTGTTTTGGGGCATACGCTGCCCCGCAAGATAAGACGGCGCTCGTGAGTGCTCTGCGCGAGAAGTGCGGCTGCCCCGTGAGATCGATTCGCAAGCCGGGGCAGAGCAAGCATCCCGACGCCGATTACTCGGTTGATTCGGCCGAAGGGCTCAAAGCACTGCTTCCCGCTGTCCGAGAGGCGCTCGGAATTTCAAATTGAGTTATGGATCTCTTCCTCGCACACAAACGGATGTTCCCGCAAGATCTCGGCGCGGAAACGCCACAGCTTGGCAGGCGAGCAGTCAAACACAGCGCAGTTACATCCTGACTCGTCAGGCAAATTGAAATTAGTAGCTGACTTCGACCTGTGCGATGACATGTGGGTCTGGCGATAGGACATTCGGCTCTGGCGGCCAACCCACCCGAACATAACGTTCTCGTCCTCGCCATTGCGCGAAACGTCTGAGCATGTCACCGACAACTCCGCGAACGCCCCATTTACGTCCCAATAATTTGCCGTGGTTTGAGGCAGCTTTGCCTGTAAGTGCTTGAATCAGCAGAAGTGACGAACCGGTGACGTTATCATTCGCAATGATGAATTCTCCGATCCAGGTGTGCACCGTCGGTCTTACTGACGCTTCAAACGGCGGAAGCTCTCACTGGCACAAAGTTTCCGTTTTTGTCCAGAAACAATCGTGTGATGCCAAATTGCAGCGCGCCACTATTCGCGAGACAGAGATTCACTCCGACTGCGCGGTCGGAGTTTGATTGAATTCGCGTTGTAGCTGCAGGAGTTGGCGCAACTCATCCATGCTGGGTTGATTTGATATCTGCAACAGCGAGTGCGCGTGTGGATTTTGAATAAGCTTTTCTTTGGCTGTCTTTTGCAAGATGACATAGATCTCGGTGCCGGCAGGCACAGAGACTACGACATGCTCGGTCAGTGCAAGGCTGGCGACGCTCTGATCAGAAGCCTGCCCGATGTTATTCGTTAGTCTCTCCCGTAGTAGATCGTTTTCGTTCAACGGCTGATTCAAGCTTCCTCGACCGACTAGTGTTGCAGCGATTTCGCCCACGCCGGCAAACGAACGGATGAAGATGCTCTTGCCTGCGTGCTTTCCCTCCACTTTCCCGCGCAATGGCCGAAGGCGAAGATCAGTTCCGCCAGCATCGAGACTGAAAGAAGATCCATCCGGCATTTGCAATGAGTCGAAACGAATTCCGAGATAACCAGAACGGTCTGCAGTTTCGAGATGTCCGAATGCTTTCGCTCCAGCTGGTATGGCGATCTCGCCATTCTGTTCGTAGTTGTATTCAATCGTTGCGACCACAGGTGTGGTTACCGCAGTGCTGATTGCGGATTCAAGCCTGGCTCTGAGCCGTGTTCCCGGTGGTAGATCGATTCCAGGATCAATTTGTGGCGTCGGTTCCTGAGATTTCTGTATCGATGGTGCAGACGTATTGTTTCTCACAAAAACGAGCGATGGTTTGTCGCTCACTTCTCGATTATTGCTGGACTGAGCAGTGGCTGCAGGTTCAGCCGGAGCCTGAACCACGCTGCTTTCCACTCCTAACTGATATGGCGCAGGCTGCCAGTTTTCACTGTTCCCAAAAGGGGGCACGTCGGCAAGCCGGCGCGCCACGTGATTGTCCGCCTCCTTTTTTCCCAACCGTCCGATCTGATCCGGCTCCACGTGGCTCTGATCCGTGCGCTGCTCGAGCGACCGTCCTGCATCAAGAATCGGTGTGAGGCTCGTCGACTTTACGTCGTCAGATCCCGGTGTTGCTGGTTGAGTTTGAGAGCCCTTTGCAGATCTTTTTTGCATCGGCGAAGATCGGCGTGAAATACCGCTGAAAGCAAACAGCACAAGCACCAGCACAATGCCCGCTCCGATAAACAGCATCCCGCCATCTCGGAAGGGCTGCTTAGCTTTCGCTTTCCGGGGCACGAAGGGAGTTTTTGCGTTCCGAGTTCGTTCCGACTGAAAGTCACTCGGCGAATCCTCCACG
>DATEMI010000090.1:0-3730 GCA_035275665.1 Terriglobales bacterium
CGTGTGGCGCATGGATTGGCTCGTGACCCGAATGCGCGTGATCTTGGCACGCCGTGCCAACTCTGCCACCACTGACTGGATGGCGCGTATCGAAATCGCCGCCCCGGTCTCGCTAGTGATCAAAGGATCTTCTGGGCGGAAGGGCTTACGTGTTTCTAGGTACGCCTTCAGTGCGCGGCGCACAGCCGTATTGAGGGGTACCTCTCTTGGCTCGCCGCCTTCGCCCCGCCGGACTTTCAGCGAACCCGTGCGCTCTCGCAGGACCGCATCAGCGATCCGCAAAGCAGCCACCTCGCTTACAAGCAGTCCTGCTTGCAGCAGGATTTGAAGCAAGGCATAATTGCGTTTCGCCAAGCCGTGCCTAGACTGGCCGGCGGCGCGCAGTAGTGCGTTCACCTCCGGTTCGGTCAGTTCGACGGCCCGAAGATCGCGCAGCGGACGTGCCAGCTTCAGTTCGACGGCCGGGTTGAATTGGAGTTTCCCTCCGCGCTCGGTCCAGCGACAGAACCGACGCAGGGTTTGGAGCTTGCGGTTGATCGTGGCTTGCTGCGCTCCCTCCCGGGTCAAGTGACGCCAATAGTTCATGACGTCCACCGCTGTCAATGCCTCCGGGGACGACTCATACCAGCCCAAAAATACCTGAAGATCGTTGCGGTATGCGCGCAAGCTGTTGGAGGAGAGGTTTTCCTTGCGGAGCTGCTTCAGAAAGGAGGACACCCAGGGATGGACGGCAGGCTGAATTATACGCAAGATCAACCCCCTCGATCCGGCCCCCGTTCATTGCGTATAATACGGAGGCCAAAGGCCACAATAGCATAGCGCCTCGTATTATACGCATGACTTATACGCAATAAATGACCACAAACGGCGAGAGCAGCAGGAACCCGGTGGTCAGGCTGCTTTTGCTTGACCTCGGAACAACGGGTACCAGCGCCGAAAGACTCCCTCCAGTTCGTCATTCAGAACCTTGGTCCGAGTTTGAAGAAGCAGGTGCGCCCCGCGCAGCGTCCAGTGCATTTGCTGCCGCTTGACGAAGCGTCGGCTCACCACCTGATTAATCGTCGATTCGACGAACGCCGTGCTGATCGTTTCCCCCTGCCGGTACCGCTCACCGTAGTTCGGGATGGACTCCTGATTGTTGCGAATGTAAGTCTCCAACTCTGCCACGCCCACCGCCAGTTTTTCGGCGGATGCGAGGTGATCCCGAATCAGATCGAGGTGCATGAGCAGATTGCGCAACCGATCGAGAGCCTCTTCGACGTTGCCATGCCACAGTAGGTGTTTGATACTGTCCAGTTGCTTCGAGACTGTGGCACCCATCTCTGGCCGCGCTTCCTCGATCGCCTTCCTCTGCTGCTGCAAGACGGTCAGCCGCATAGTGATGTGAAACCAGTCGATCACGTGTTCGCTGTTGGGATGGAGATACTCCCGCACCTGCCGGATGTCCTCGCCCCCGTCGGACAAAAAGACAACTTGCTGATTTTCCTGCATCCCTTGCGACTTCATCACTTCCCAGAGTCGCCGGCGCGGCTTCGGATCGTAGGTCTGCACAAAACCAAAGCATTTGGACGCCGGAACCACATCTTCTTCCTTACGACCAAACGCCACCACACTCCTCCCGGCGATCACTTCGAAAACACCCTGCTTATGAGCCGCCCGCACGTAGCCGCCATCCAGTCCGACGGTCATGGGACCATCAGGCAAGGGCAGATCGGCATCCTCTTCGGGTTTCACCGGATCGGGCGGTCGTTCCTCCCCCAATTCCGCCTCCATCCGCTCGGCGACCGTGTGCAGATGTTCGCGCACCGTCTCGTGATTGATAGACCCGCTGACCGGCAGCACTTCTTGCATTAAATCGGCCACCTTTTCGAAAGGAATCAGCGAGCCCCACTTCGTCTCCAAATAGAGCCGTTCCGGACTCGTCCGTCCTTTCAGCCAGGCGGCCGTGGGCCGGAAGGTCTTCGGACCTTCGGTCTGGCACGGGCAACGCTGCCAGCGCGGATTGGGCACCGCGACAGGCCCGAATACGGTCTCGACGGTGCTCGTCCCCGCGGCTTGGCTGTGGTGCCGCTGGCCACAATTCCAGCAACGACGTCGGCGCTCGAGATCATCATTTATTTGTTGAGAAGCGACGAAGTCTTGTACCCCGCTCAAGATCGCTTTGCCTTCAGCCAGACTCAACCCCAGGGTCTCCATCGCCAACTGTTGCCGTTCCATCTCCATCACCTCGCGCCGCTGCTCGGCGCCTTCATCCGTCACGCAAATCACTTCCACCCGGAATTTCATGCGCGGCACCTCCCGCGCTCCATCAGCTTCGCCAACCGTTGGTTGGCTTCTTTCAAGCTGAAGCGATTCGGCTCCAAAGGACCGTACTCTTCTAATCGCTGGACGATGCTCTTCAGACCATCGTCCATCACCTCGCGTAGAAGATCCCAGCTACTGGTGGGTTGGTCTGGGTGCGCCACCGTAAGCATGGCGATGACCGCCTCGACTTGCGCGGGCGTGCCCATCGACTCGCCTTCCTGCTGTCGCTTCAGCATCAGCCGATAACCGGTGGGACCCCCGCAAAACTCGGGCGGAGACGCACCTCGGCCTGCCAAGCATACCGGCATGTCATCGCCGTTACCTCCCACCTGCGAGTCGAGAAGCCGGAACTCCCATTCCCAAAGATCGATGCCTCCACACGTGTAGAGAAATGTCTCGCGAGGCCGCAGTTGAAAATCCCGCAGGGTTGTCCGGTGCACTTTGCTCTTACGTAGAAAACTGGTCAATTCCTGACCGTGGATGTGAAAGCTGAACCCGAGGCCATTCCAGCCGAGGACAGTGCGGAAGACCTCGTCGAAACTTGCGAGGTCCAGGTAATCCGGTACGGCTAGGAGCCGGATTACCATGGGGCTTACTTTGCGTAATACCGCTCGTAGAACCAATCGCTTGAAGGATGTCTGTGTTTTCATCCCTCGAGGCTAAGATTGGGGATCCAATAAAGCCTGACCACCGGGTTCCTGCTGCTCTCGGAACATTCCGGCGACCACTCCAAACAGCGCGGCAAATATCGCAGCGAAAACAGAAATAAATACCGCAACTGAGACTTCAAGGATTTCATCGCCCATCTTGCACGCTCGTACTTTAAGTCAACTTAGTTGTGGTTAACAGGCGCTTACACCTGTAACCGTGTGGTTACGAGTTAAAACCTAGATTTGACAACAGTCTGCTCGTAAGCTGCGCTCGTTCGGCTCGCCATCGAGCTGGTTGCGGAGCCGCACGTAGACGTGAAAACTATTCCAGTGTCTGTTTGGAGTATGCCCAGCCAGTAATGCGCCACCCTGCTTGCGTGCGCCTCAGCGCCACGGCAAAAGAGGCGGTCTCCTTAATCGATTTCCCATGCTGTTTGTATGTATACGTCATCGGAGCAACGAAATATGCGTGATCTTCATTCACATCAACGGTCAAGGGCGTCCCGAGCGTGGCGTCGCCGTCCGTAATCCCGCTTTTGTCGTTGTACTCTAGCAGTCCCTTCCACCAATCCGCGCATGCGGTTGGGCCGTGCCACTCATGCGGCGGAAATTCGTCGAGAATTGACACCTGCGAGTCGCACATCGCCAGGGCCGTCTGTAGCTTGTCTGGATCGAGATTGTCTAAATAGCGATGCACCGCGTCCACTACGTCGCTCTTGTCAGAGGCAAAGCTGGCTGGTGTGCCGATGGCGAGGGCGAACAGAAACGTCAAAATC
>DATEMI010000091.1:0-7733 GCA_035275665.1 Terriglobales bacterium
ATCGTAGCGATTTTGATCAGAGAGTTCTACGTGAGCTGTGCTACTGCCGGCAAAGACTTCGAAGTTGATCGCGGAGCTCTGCGCATTGTTTCTGATACACCAGCTGAGGAGATTCTCGACGGCATCGCGCAAATAAACAGGGTCTGCCAGCACTTGCGAATCCTGCTTCACAGAAACAGAGATTGTTACATCGTTCGCTTCCGATAAGGGTCTCGAGTCGCTCACCGCGGCGTCGATGCACTCACGAAGGGAAATACTACGCGCACGCGCGCAAAAGTCGGTTGCGAAGAACTGGCGAGCAATCTGGAAGAGCCAGCGCAGCCGATGCAATTGCGTGAGGCTGGCTTCAATCGCGGCTTTCAGTTGCGTGGCATCATCGCTCATCAGTCCTAATTCAAGCGACGCATACATTGCTCCGATTGGCTGGCTTAGCTTGTGGAAGCAGCTTTCGGCCAGGTTTTCCTCGGGCAACACGGGATTCTCAACCAGCGAATTGCTGCGGTTCAGGCTCTCGTTCACGCCTCGCTCACGATGCCGCGCTGGGTGCTGAATTCGTGCAATCGTCATTGTCGGCGGAAAATTCCAACCCATCGCTCAGAACGTAGCCGACGCCGCGCACCGTACGAATGAGTTTAGGCTCGAGATTGCCATCCACTTTCTTGCGCAGGTAATTGATATAAACGTCCACCACGTTCGTGGTGGTATCGAACGAATGCTGCCACACGCGCTCCAGGATCATCGTGCGCGTAACCTTCCGGCCGGCATTGGTCATTAGATATTCGAGCAGCGCATATTCCTTCGGGCTCAAGTCGATCTCTCTTTCGCCGCGAGTCACTCGTCGATCGACACGATTGAGTTCCAGGTCCGCAATCCGCAGTTTGTCTTCCATGGGCTTAGCGCGGCGACGCAAAAGAGCGCGCGCACGGGCGGAAAGCTCGGAGAAGGAAAACGGCTTTACCACATAGTCGTCCGCGCCGAGATCGAGCAGAGTCACGCGATCCTCAACTTTGCTCCTGGCCGTGAGAACCAATACGGGAGTGTCGTTATTGGCGCTGCGCATCCTGCGCAGGATTTGGACTCCGTCGACCCGAGGCAAATTCAAATCCAGAATGAGCAAATCGTATTCTTGTGTGCTCAGCAGGAAATCGACCTCGTCGCCGGAGTGAGACAGATATACCTGATACTGTTCGGCTTCAAGGCCCTTGCGAACAAAATTCCCTAGCGACACATCATCTTCGGCGAGAAGAATTCGCATGCAGCAGTACCAGACCAGGAGAACAACGATTTAGGAGTTCCCAAATCGACTGTAGCCATGCTGGAAACCCCTTGTCAATTAATTGCTACCCCTCATGCTTATTCAGAGACAGAGTCAGTGGTTGTTATACGAATATTAGGAAAAAAGCTTTAGCACCGAAACAGGGACCTCCGTGTCGACCATCGCTGCTGCAACGTAACGGCGTCTCCACAACGAATGGCTTCCGTCATTCCTGAAAATCCGTTACCAGCGGGGCAAAACGCGCTGCCAACTCGGATCGACGTACTTACGCATCTCGGCTTCGTCATCACGCTTTCTGTATGGATGCTTGCGATAGCGCTCGACACCTCGCGCAAGCTGGTCGCGATCGAGTTCAATTCCCAATCCAGGCTTTTCCTGGATGCGCACGCAACCGTTCACGATTGGAATTCTTCCGCCGGCAACCACTTCGTCCCGTTCTGACTGCCACGGATAGTGGGTGTCGCAAGCATACGTTAGCTGCGGTGTGGCAGCGGCCGCGTGCGCCATTGCCATGAGAGAGACTCCGAGATGTGAATTGGAATGCATGGAAAGTCCCAATCCAAAGGTGCGGCAGATTTTTCCCAGGTGCTTCACCTGCTGCATGCCGCCCCAGTAGTGCGGATCACAAAGGACAACCTGAACGGCGTCGGTTCGGATGGTCTCGGGCAGATCGGCAAATGAGGTCACGGCAACATTGCTTGCCAACGGCGTTTCCACTCCGGCGTCGAGCAGCTCGCGTCGCACCTGTGCCATTCCGGGAATACTGGCCGTGGGATCTTCGAGATAACCGCCATTACCAAGCTCTTCTCGAAGAGCCTTCCCGATTTCGACAGAGGTTTCCACCGACCAGGCACAGTTCGGATCGAGGCGAATCGGAACGCCGGGACCAAACTCTGCCCGAAGCTGCCGAACGGTCTCGATTTCCTCTGCAGGGTCGAGTACGCCAGCCTTGAACTTGATCTCGCCAAACCCATACTTCGCGAACATCTGCTTCACTTGCGCGACGAGTTGTTTCGGGGTGAGCGCTTCGCAGTATTCATCTTCGCGAGCATCCTCTCCTTCGCCACCTCCGCCAGCGTGCTTATAGAACGGATATGCCGAAAACGGAACTTGGCTTCGAGCGCGGCCCCCGAGCAAGTCGCAAGCAGGTTTGAGGACGGACTTGCCGATCAGATCAAGGCACGCAATCTCAATGGCGGAATAGAGCCTCGCAGCTTCATCGGCTGGATTCTCGCCGGGAACGTAGTACGTCTGTGAGCGGTCGGAGTTCGGCATTATGCCGCTCGCATCGACCATCGGCAGCAACAGTCCACAGAGCCGATATGCATCCTGGCCCACGATTCTGTTGCCTAATTTCTCGAATGACTGCAGGATCGCGTCGCCGCCATGGGTCTCGCTGATGCCCACAATCCCATCTTCGCTCTTAAGTTCCAAAATGGTTCTCAATGCGTAAGGCGCATGCAGCCCATACGAGCTGCGCAGCGGAGGATCCGCAATCGCAATCGGATGGACGTGCATACTCGTGATTTGCATTCTGAATTTCCTCAAGCGCCAAATCGCGCAGTTCAAACGCCAGCAGCCGCCTTGGCGATTTCATCAATGGTCAGCATCCGATTCGGTACAAACTTTACAAAAATTCGATTGACGCAATCCATATTCTTCGACACCATACTAGATACTTGTCTCTGATCGACTCGTTCGATCGCGCGCCTACGTCTACCGGAACTTCCTTCATGCTGAGCGTTCCGCGTTGGGCCCCAAGCAGCGAACTAGAACTACCGGAAGGTAGTGTCTCCGCGGGGCGGCGTTTGCAAGCTTCTGGCGCGAAGCAACCATAGCCTGCGAAAGACTTCAACAATCGTCTAAGAAGTTCCGCGCCTTGTCTTGGGCTCTGCTCAATACACATTTCAATTTCTCAGGAAGACTATGTTCCGTCCCTCTCGCACCGAGCAATATTTCCATCTGTTCCTCGCAGTTAAACGGGTTTTTTTCTGCCTTTTCATTTGCACAGCGGCGAATTCCGGATGGGCAGCCGTTGGAATCGATCAGGTCAAGTCCACGGACCGTTCCAGCGCGAGCACAAGCATTACCTCTCCCGCATTCTCAACTTCCGCCGGAAACGAACTCTTGCTGGCCTTCATCTCAACCGATTCCAATTCGTCGGGAATGACGGTAACCGGAGTAAGTGGTGCAGGACTCACCTGGGCGTTAGTCCGGAGGGCAAACCTGCAACTCGGTACGGCGGAAATATGGCGTGCTTTTGCACCTTCAGCCCTCGCGAATGTCACCGTACGCGCGACTCTGTCACAGAGCGTTGCCGCTTCTATCACCGTCGTCACCTTTACAGGGACCGATCCGTCAGGTGTGAACGGCTCGGGAGCAATTGGAAGTACAAACAGCGCAAGCGCGCCGTCGGGAGCTCCAACTGCGAGCCTGATCGCGACGCGAGACGGTTCGCTGGTTTTCGGCGTCGGCAACGATTGGGATACGAACACGCTGCGTACAGTCCCGGCAAACCAGACCATGGTGCATCAGTATCCAGCGACGGTCGGTGATTGCTACTGGGTGCAGCGAATTACAGCGCCGCTTGCGGCGAACACCTCGGCAATCGTTAACGACACCGCGCCCTCAAATGACCGCTACAACCTGGCCGTGGTCGAAATCCTGCCTCCAGCGATCGTGGGCGGAAGCTTTGCCGTAAATGGCTCCGCCAGTCCGGCAAGCACGGCTGTTGGCGCAAGTGTCGCGCTCACTCAGGGCGGGACGACAGTCAACACCACAACGATAGATTCGACCGGCAGCTACAGCTTTGCCGGCGTATCCAGTGGAAGTTACAGTGTCGTTCCCTCGAAGCCGGGCGTATTCTTCGCACCTGCATCACAGCCAGTGACCGTGAACGGCGCTCCGGCAACCGTCGGTGCTTTCGCTGCTGCTCCGCAAACTGTGTCTGGAACGGTGTCTCCGGCCAATCTGGGATCCGGCGCCGCTGTCGCTCTTTCCCAAAATGGATCAACGGTGTCCACCGCCACAGTCGACGCCACCGGGAATTACAGCTTCACCGGAGTAGTGAACGGTACCTATTCCGTTGTTCCCAGCAAGGCGGGAATTGTATTCAGTCCTGTGTCGCAAACGGCAACTGTGAACGGCGGCAATGCAACAGTGGCTCCTTTCACCGCGAGCTTGCAAACCTGGTCCGTTTCCGGAACTATCTCTCCTGCCAGTTCGGGAATGGGAACGTTGATTTCGCTGGACGGCACGGCGAGCGACGGCTCGACAGTTCATCTTACGGCTACCGCCGGAGCCACAGGAACCTACAACATCTCCGGAGTACAAAACGGAAGTTATACGATCACACCGAGCAAAAATGGCTATACCTTTAGCCCAGCTTCTCAGAAGCTCACGGTCAACAACGCGAATGGAATCGCGAACTTCACTGCAGCTGCGATTGCTGCGTTTGCGATTTCGGGAACCGTTGCGCCCGCGCCTGACGGCGCTGGTACGCTGCTTACGCTGAGCGGATCACCAAGCCAGACCACCACTGCCGACGCTTCCGGGAATTACAGCTTCCCGGGTCTTGGCAATAACAGCTATACGGTAACTCCGAGCAAAACCGGATTCACCTTCAATCCGCCTTCACTGACCGTGACGGTAAGCGGCTCCGACGTGCCTAACGTCAGCTTCACGGCGCAGGCGCAGCAAGGCCCCCCGCTCAATTACCCAGACCTGAGCGATATCTTACCGGCGGATAAAATTTCGGTCGTTGGGACCGGCAGCAGCCGGGTATTTCAGTACACTCACGACACCTTCAACGGAGGCAGCGGTCCGTTGGTAATACAGCCTGTCTTCAACGCGGCTTCGGGCAATTACCAAGGCACTCAGTACATTTACTCGTTTAGCGCTGGCAAATGGACGCTGCAAAAACAAGTTCCGTTGGCGGGACTCTTCATCTTTGACTCGGATCACGGTCATTTCCATTTCCCATTCACTACTTACGGCTTGTATGCCGTTACTCCAGACGGAGGTATTGGCGCTGCGGTGGCAACCAGCGGGAAGATTTCTTTCTGCATTGACGATTCTTTCATCTACGATCCAACACTCCCGAATGCTGGAGCTATCGGCAATCTCGGCTCATGCAGCGATCCAACATCGCTGCGAGGATTGAATATTGGCGCGGTTGACGAGTATGACCAAACCGATCCGGGACAATCGATTTCTCTTAATGGAGTTCCCGACGGAACATATTGGCTACGCGCAATTGTGGATCCGAATAACTTTTTTGCGGAGAGCGATAAGACTAACAACGAAACCGACATTGAACTAACCATCGCCGGCAACACAGTGCAGGTTCTCAAGACAGTGACTCCAAAGCTGAACAATCCGCCGGTCATCAGCATGACTTCACCTGCAAACAATGCCAGTGTTTCGGGAGTAGTGCAGCTTACTGCAAATCCTGTCGCGACCACTGGCGTTCAGTTCTTAGTAGATGGGGTTTCATTCGGAAATATAGTTTCTGCGGCCCCGTACGCTATGGCATGGGACACAACTACAGTCCAGAATGGTACGCACTGGCTTTCTGCCCAGACGACAGATCCCACGGGAGTGATTGGTACTTCCTCCGTAGTCTTAGTCACCGTGGCAAATGGCAGCGGCGGCTCAGGACCATCGGTTCAGATCACCAGCCCTGCCACCGGTTCGATTTTGACCTCGACAGTGACGCTCTATGCAACCGCGGCAAGCGGTCAGCAGATTGCGAAGGTTTCGTTCTTCGTGGATGGTGCTCCAGTCGGGAACCCTGTCACCGCTGCTCCTTACATGATTTCCTGGGACAGCACTACAGTGAAGGACGGCCAGCATTCCATCACGGCAGCGGCGACGGATACTTTGGGCAATTCAAGCACTTCCGTTCCGGCAACGGTCACGGTGGACAACAGCCATCCTGCGCTTCTCATCGGGAAAGAGGTCTCGGTTTCGACTGATGGAGCCGGCGTAACGACAACTCAAGCCTTCTCGACGACTACGCCGTCCGATCTGCTCATTGCTTTCGTTGGGTACGATGGGCCTTCCGGCTCCCCACAAACAGCAACTGTAAGCGGGGCCGGGCTCGTGTGGACGTTGCTTGAACGCAGCAACACGCAATCGGGAACATCGGAGATTTGGGCGGCGCGGGCCGATGGAACATTATCGTCGGTCACGGTAATGTCGCAGCCTGGCTCCGGCGGAAACTACCACGGCTCATTGACTGTAATCGCTTTTACCAATGCGGCAGGCACGAGCGTCGTCGGACGCACCGGAGCGCCGTCGGGTGCGCCCGATATTTTCTTGCCGGGAGTCATCGCTGGCGACTGGGTGTTCGCCGCGGGCAATGACTGGGATAAGGCGACTGCGCGTACTCCGGTCAGCGGCCAGGTCCTGGTCCATCAGCGAGTCGATACTTCGACCGGCGATACTTACTGGGTCCAATCCACAACGGCGCCGTCGGTCGCAAACGCTCTTGTTGATATTCACGATAGCGCTCCAACATCCGACCAGTGGAACTACGCCGCCGTCGAGATCGTGGCCGCCCATCAATGATGTAAATAGAAGGTGAAGGAGATTTTGAAGATTCGTAGCGGAGAGTACATGGAATCAGCAGAGCTAAACACTCACCCGTCCGGTGATTTGTAGTTCACGATAGAATCCCAAGTCTTCGCCGCGGAGCATCTTGGTTATGTAGGTGATCTGGCCGTAATGAAGCCCGAAGTGTTCGATCACCTGATACACAGCATGAAGACCGGTCACTGTGTACCCCTGAATCTGGTAGGTCCTGACCAATTCTGATTCGGAGATACGCGGTAACACCTCTGCGACTTCCTGCATAGTGGCTGCAAGTTTTTCGAGTAGATCCGCTTTGGGAAGATGCCGACGCTCGGCGAATTCGGCGGGACGGTTGCGCTTGTCCTCACGCTGAGAAAATGGGGCGACGAGCCATTGGGTAACGTTTCCGTTCAAATGCAGAATCAAGTTGCCGATGCTGTTGCTGGCCTCGTTTGGGCGCCACCACACTTGCTCGTCTGTCAGCGACTCTACACACGTCCGTAGCCGCGGCCAGTACTGCTCGAGCAGCTTCCAGCGAGAAAACTCGATGAATTCGGCAGTTACGGTTTTCGGGGGCATGGCCGGATTATAGCGTTCGCGTTCGAGTTCGCCGGCAAAAGCAAGAGTGAGCCCGAAGGTCACGAAGGAGACCTCAATGTCACGGAGCTACAGCGCTTTTTTCCAACAGCTTTACAACCGCGGTATTGTACGTCTCGGATTCGCGCTGCAGACGGACGCGCTCAGATGCATCCGTCATTGAATTTGCAGCGCTTTGCGTAAAGGCCATCCTGAAACAGGAGTACGCGATCAGGTAGTCGGGAAGGCGCTTTTGGACCGGGTCTTTGGTGATACGGCAATATTCATCGAGTAACAGATCGGCGGC
>DATEMI010000092.1:0-7516 GCA_035275665.1 Terriglobales bacterium
AGGATGTTAAGAACAATCAGAGCAGCAGATCCACCGAGAGGATGGGCCAGGGCTCTCCAGGCTAGCGAGAACGTTGGCTTACCAATCCAAGAAACGTTGTGTAACACCATCGCAGGATGTGGCGCGAGAAACCTGACGGCAAACATCCAGGAAGCAAAGCTTAGTAGCGAGGGTCCGCACGCAGCTGCCGCATATCTGCCGCCGTTTTTTCGCGCAATCAGGGCGTGAACCAACTCGCAACCCACAACGGCGGCCCCGGCTGCATGCGTCATCACCAGCAGAACATTCACAACGCTCAGCAGCCATAATTCGGTCTGATTCTCGTCGTCGGCAAGGTAGAAGCTGAGCGAGCACGCGGCCAGAAACCCAAGCAGTGCGTACATCCTTACTTCCTGTGCGTAAAAGATCAGGAACGGATTGCACGCGATCGCGAGAAGCAATGCCAACGAGATGCTCGGCGACAATCTCGTTCGCTTGAGACAGTTCCATACTGGAACGAAGGTAACTAAGGAGAAAAATACCGAAAACAACCGCAGTCGAACTATGGAGTCGCCGATGACTGCAATCCAAACCTTCAGGCAGACGTAAAAAACGGGCGGATGCACGCGATCTATCAAAATCTGCCGAAACATCTCACCCCACGATGATCGCGCCGCGATTACGCTGAAGACCTCGTCATACCAGAGCGAGTACTGGCTTAGATGGCGCAGCCGCAGAACTGTATAGAGCACCAGGATAAAAGCTGACGTCGCGAATTTCAGTACGCGTGTGCGCCGGTCGAACTCCGGAACCGGCACGTGCAATTCCCGCGCATCAACTGTTCTGGGAAAGCTCGTGCTTTGTACAGGTGTCGGGCCAGAACCCATGCTGATAGCGTCTCACTACATCGGTCCAAAGGGCCTCAGGCGTTTGGCTGAGAAATGCGTCACAAGGAGGCTGACTAAGGGTTATTTGGCTACTGCCATTCGGCTGAGAATCTCTTCCACCGCCGCGATTGCTGCCTCAAGCTCGCGGTCTTCCGTATAGAAGTGCGGAGACATCCTCACACCCGCTTTGGGACGCCAGTCCACCAGAACATCGCGCTTTAGCAGCTCCGCGCAGACTTCCTTCGAATTCGGCATATCGATCGAGGCGGTGCCGCCGCGCTTTTCCGGATCGCGCGGCGTGTTGACCTTCCAGCCGCGGCCATCGGCGAGTTCGATTAACTTGGCGATCTGGCGCTTTGATTTTGCGCGGATCTTCTCTACTCCGGCTTCGGTGATGATCTTCAGTCCTGGTCTAGCTGCGTATAGAGCCGGCACATTGGGGGTTCCGTTCATGAACTTGTACGGCGGCTCGGCATACCGGATTGGTCCGGTTTCGAAATGGAACGGCTTCTCGTGGGCTACCCAGCCGGTGAACTTCGGTTGCAGCTTGCGTCCGAGGTCTGGACGGACGTAGAGATATGCGGTGCCTGGTCCTCCGCAGAGCCACTTCAGCACGCCACCGCAGACGAAATCGACGTTGAGGTCGCGCACGTGGACCGGAACTGTGCCGAGTGATTGAAAGGTGTCGAGTACCACATGCGCTCCCACCCGGTGAGCACGCTCGATGATTGCCTTCGCGTCGTTGATGTAAGCGCTGCGGAAGATCACGTGCGACACCGGTACTAGCAGCGTGCTTTCGTCGATCGCTTCGAGGAGGCGCTCGGTGGGAACGTGGATGCCGTCGTCGGTCGGGACCATGTGCACGCGGGCTCCATAAGCGCGCTGGGCTTCCCAGAAGTACATCACCGAGGGGAAATTCATGTCGGTGTACACGACTTTGTTACGCTTGCTGGAAAAATCGAAGCAGGACGCGACTACCGCCTGGCATTGCGTCACATTCTGATGGAGCGAGACGGTGTTCGCCTCGGCATGCATCAGGCGCTCGATCATGGCTCCAACTTCGTGGGCGAGCATCCACCAGGTTTCTTCCCAGGCACGGACGCCGCGCGTCGCCCAAACTTCGGCGTATTCGTTCAGGGCTTGTTGGGTTCCGCGGGGCATCGCCCCTAGCGAGTTGCTGATGAGGTAGGTGGTCTTGGCGAGGATGGGAAACTCGGGCCGGAAGCGGAGAAGCTCGTCGGACATGGGAGAGATTTTAGTCGGAAAACTGGGGTGAACACGAAGGACACGAAGGGCACAACGGAAAGTTCGGAATGAATGCTGACTCAGAGGTCGAACTGCCAGCAGGGCCCAGAACTCTTGTGTGCTGGCAGGCTGGGCGCCGAAGACTGAAGTCCCACAGAGCCTTTGTGACCTTCGTGCCCTTCGTGTTCGCCCGCTTTTGGGTTTTTCTGCGCTACCCTTACAATCGAAGTAGTTTTCGGCATCACCGCGAATGGCAGACATTTCTAAACGCATTGAAAAAGCGGAAAAGTACCTGCAGAAGGGCAAAATCGATTCCGCCTTGGAGGAGTACCTCTCCATCCTGGACGAAGATCCGGGCAACGATGCCATTCGCCAGACGACCGCCGATCTTTTTCTGCAGTCGAACCGCTCTGCCGAAGCTGCTGCCTTGCTTAGCGAGCTCTTCGACCGGCAGCTGGCTTCCGGAGACAACATTCGCGCCGGCGTGACCTACAAGAAGCTGGCGAAGTTTGCGATTCCCAAATTGGGACAAACCCTGCGTTATGCCCAGGTAGCTGAACGCGTCGGCAACCGTCGCGAAGCGCTCGACGCGTACGACGTCGCCGTCAAAGGTTTCCTGCAGGAGCATCGCGAAAACGAGGCGCTTTCGGCGTTGCGTCGGATGACGGCAATCGATGGCAGCGAATCCAGCCTGCTGCGATTGGCAGAGCTTGCGGGCAAGCTCAAGGATCGGCAAACAGCGGGCGAGGCGTACCTGAAGATCGGCCTTAAAGAAGAAGAAGAAGGTCATATCGGCTTTAACTGGTTCGAACGCGCCTACAAAGAAGATTCATCGGACGCGAATATTGCGTACCGATATGGGAAAGGCTTGCTGGACAAAGGCGAGATCGATCGGGCGCTGAAGGTGCTTGAGCCCGCCGGCACAGCGAGGGTAAGTCTTCCCGATCACCGTGAGGCGTACGGAATCGCGCTGGTCGCGGCAAATCGCGCTGCTGAGGCCTATCCGCTGTTGTGGCCGCTCTATGAGAAGACGCCGAGCAAGATGCAGAACGTCGGCGCGCTGATCGGAGAGCTACTCAGCTCGCAGAACTATAAACAAGCGCTGGAGCTGGCCAAGAAAGCCGATGCGCAGCAGAACCGGCTGGGCAACCGACGCGAGTATGCCGCCATGCTGCGCGAGGTCATCCGCGACCATCCGCCGGACAGTGATTTTCTCGAATTTGTCGCCACGCTGTTCAACGATTCCAATCGCGAGCACGATTACAGCGACTCGCTTATCCAGTTGTTCGAGCTGCGCTACGCTGCAGGAGATTTTTTACGCGCGGCTGAAGCCCTCGACCGAGCTGCCGAAGTCGATCCTTACATAGAGGGCCTGGAGCGCAGGCTCGACATGCTGCGCGGCAAGATCGACGGGAATCGTTTGCGCACTATCGCGAGTCGCTTGCGGAATGCCGAGACCGAGACGGGAGATCAAGAAGAGGAAGAACAGGAATCCGAGCCGACGCCTGAGGAACTCGAAGGCCAATCCACGGTGCTCGAGGATCTCATGCTGCAGGCAGAGATCTTTCTGCAGTACTCGATGCGCTCGAAGGCCATGGAGCGTCTGGAGCGAATCCAGAAGCTGTTTCCTCGCGAGGAAGAACAGAACGACAAGCTGCGCCAACTCTACGTCAGCGCTGGCATATCTCCGCAGTATAAAGATCGACGAGCGCCGGCACAGCCGCCTGCTGCAGTTCCAGTTAAGTCTGTTCCGCCTGCTGTGCCTGCAGTTCCAGTCGCTAGTGCAGTTCCTGCAAGCCCAGAGCCTGCCGCTGCCGAAGGATCAGATTCCATTGGCGACTTCACCCGCATCACCGAGATCACACGCAATATTTACCGCCAATCGAACGTGAAAGGCGTGCTCTTTGCTTCGGCCAATGACATCGGGCGGCATTGGAACGCGAGCCGCTGCATTGCCAGTTTGTGCAGTCCAGGAAAGCCTCCCTCTGCGGCTCTTGAGTACTGCGCGCCGGGCGTGAAGCAGTCCGACGTGATGTCCATCGTGCGGCTCATTGGCGCGCTGCAGGCTCTCGTGGTTCAGCGTGGACCGCTGGCGATCGAGGACGTGCGCAAAATTCCCGAATTGGGAGCCATCAAGGAACACATCGACGCTCTGGAACTCAAATCAGCTCTCGCGGCTCCGCTCATGGACGGCGATGAGCACGTCGGCATCATCATCCTCGAACAGATTGACAAGAACCGGCAGTGGCGTCCGCCCGACCTGGTGATTCTCAAGACTATCGCCGACCAGATGGTACTTGCCGTGAACAATGCCAAGCTGCGCAGCCTGATGAAGACGCTCGCCGTCACCGATGAAAAATCTGGCTTGCTCAAGCGTGCTTCTTACATCGACGTAGTCACCGCCGAGGTGAAGCGTTCACTGCAGCAGAATCAGAGCATGACGGTCATGCTGCTCAAGTTCGGCAAGGCCGGAGCGTTGATTCGCGAATTCGGGGAATCAGCGGTCGAAAGCATGATGCAAAACGTAGGACAGAGCGTTTGCGCGAATATCCGCCAGACGGATACAGCGATTCGTTACGACAAGATATCCATCGCTCTGGTCCTCGGCGACACCAAAGATGCCAACGCATTCTTCGTAGTCGAGAAGATTCGCAAGGTGATCGCCGACACCAAAATTCCCGGAACGGAGCACCCTGTGACCATGGCCGCAGGCATTGCGGGGGGAGTGATTCACAAGGAATACGATCCCGTGGATATTGTCACCGAAGTGATTAATCGCGCGGAGTACGCCCTCGACAAAGCAACGGCCGCAAGTCCAAATGGCGCACATACCGAACCACCTGGGATCGAGACCGTCGCCGTGGCTTAGGCCATCGACTCCCATCTCTTGATACACTCAAAAGTTTGCTTCCTGCCGTCTTGTTCACTCGGGGAGCACTCATTCCATCAGGATTCTGTATTCATGCTTCAACCATCCGACATTGCAATCGTTAACGGCGCGCGCACGCCGATGGGCCGATATTGCGGCAAGTTGCGCGACTTTACTGCCATGGAACTCGCTGCCATCGCCAGCAAGGAGGCGATCCGTCGCTCCGGGATAGAAGCAGCAGAAATCGACCACGCTGTCTTCGGAAACGCGCAGCAAACTTCAGGCGATGCGATCTACGGGGCGCGCCATGTTGCGCTGCGAGCCGGGCTGCCGGTCGAAGTGCCCGCACTCACGGTCAACCGTCTTTGTGGGTCGGGCATGCAATCGATAGTCAGCGCAGCCCAGATGATTCAACTTGGCGAATCGAAGATCGCGCTGGCCGGGGGAATGGAATCGATGTCGCAGGCGCCGCACGTGATTCGCGGCGCACGCTGGGGATTCGGCCTGGGCGAAGGCAAGATGGAAGACTCGCTGATGGTCGCGCTGCTTGACAGCTACTGCGGCCTGTATATGGCGCAAACCGCAGAGAAGTACGCTGGACAGCAAGGGATCACCCGCCAAGCGCAAGACGAATTCGCATTGCGTTCTCAACAGCGCGCGGTAGAAGCGCAGAAAGCATGCAGATTAGGCGAAGAAATCATACCGGTACCACTCAAAGATCGTCGCGGCAATCCGACAGGAGAGATGTTCGAGAAAGATGACCATCTGCGATCCGAGAGCACCCTCGAAGGGCTTGCCAAGCTGAAGCCCTCTTTTGGTAAAGAAGGAACAGTGACCGCAGGAAACGCCAGCGGCATCGTCGACGGCGGCGCTGCAGTCGTGCTGATGCCAGTCGCTGAGGCGCAGAAGCGCGGACTGAAGCCGCTCGGACGGCTCATAAGCTGGGGAATCGCGGGAGTCGATCCTTCCATTATGGGAAGCGGGCCGGTGCCGGCGAGTCGGTCGGCGCTCAAGAAAGCTGGGCTCACTCTCGATGACATCGATTTGATTGAAGTCAACGAAGCCTTTGCCGCGCAGTATCTGGCGGTGGAAAAGGAGCTTGGCCTCGATCGTGAAAAGACCAACGTGAATGGCGGCGCCATTGCGCTCGGGCATCCACTGGGAGCCACCGGAACGAGGCTGGTGATTACTCTGCTTTACGAATTGCGGCGGCGGAAGAAGAAATACGGATTAGCTACTGCCTGTATTGGCGGTGGACAGGGGATCGCTCTCATACTGGAATCGCTTCAATAATTGTCATTCCGAGCATAGCGAGGAATCCCTACTGGACGCAGACTCTATCGGTACGGTAGGGATTCCTCTCCGCGAAAATCGTGCGGCTCGGAATGACAAAAAACTAAGGACAATAATGCAGATCAAAAACGTAGGCGTTCTAGGTTGTGGTCTGATGGGCTCCGGCATAGCCCAGGTCGCAGCGCAGGCTGGCTACAACGTGACTGTGCTCGAAGCCGAGCAGAAGGCGCTCGACAAAGGATTCGCCGGAATCGACTCGTCGCTGGCCAAGTTCGTGGAGCGCGGGATGGAAAAGGGCGGCATCACGGCGCAGCAGAAAGACGAGATCCGCGCGCGGCTCAAAGGCACGCAGAAAAAAGAAGACCTGGCGCAGTGCGACATTGTGATCGAGGCCATCATCGAGAACATTGATGAGAAGAAAAAAATGTATGCAGCGCTCGATTCGATCGTCAAGCCTGACGCTATTTTTGCGACAAACACATCCTCCATCTCCGTTACGGAATTAATGACCGCTACTAAGCGAGTTGATCGGTTTATTGGCCTGCATTTCTTTAATCCAGTTCCCATAATGAAATTAGTCGAAGTGGTGCGCACGATTGCTACATCCGACCAGGTAATGGATACCGCGGTTGAGTTCGGCAAGAAACTGGGCAAGGTACCAGTTCGCACTTCGGATAAGACCGGCTTTATCGTCAATCGCCTGCTGGTCCCATATCTTCTCGATGCTATCCGCGCATACGAAGAAGGCGTGGGCTCCATTCCTGACATCGATAACGCCATGAAGCTTGGGTGTGGATATCCGATGGGTCCATTCACGCTGCTCGATTTTGTCGGCCTCGATACTACGTACTACATCACCCATGTGATGTACGAGGAATTCAAGGAGCGCCGTTTTGCCTCTCCTCCTCTCCTGAAGCGGCTGGTTCTGGCTGGCTGGTACGGCAAGAAAACCGGCAAAGGATTTTACGATTGGAGCGATCCGAAGAGTCCGGCGCCGGTGAAGCTTTGACATCCAAACCAAAACATGACACGGATCAGACGGATGCTGCGCCAACGGATTTCCCGGATTCTAGCCTGCAAGTCGCGACACTGTGAACTCGTCCGGTGAGCCTGCAAAGTATTTGTCGAGAGCTTCGTTGAAGATCTTTTCCCCTGGACCTGCCTGCGCGAAGAGCGTCATCGAGGATCGGAATTTCAGGTGATCGGGGTAGCCGAAGATATCTCCGATTGAACGGCTCTGAAT
>DATEMI010000093.1:0-9359 GCA_035275665.1 Terriglobales bacterium
TTACCGGCGGAACGTTCACAGTCACGATTCCGCAGCGCATGGTCGGGTCAGACGAGGTCCACGACTGCGCGCCTCGTTTTGTCATTTCAGCCAGCATGCGGTCAGCGAGTTGGCGATGGCGGCGCTCGATGCGATCCATACCAATATTGTTTGCCAGTTCGATCGCTGCGCGAAGCCCTGCGATTGTTGGCAAGTTTGATGACCCGATGCGCTGAAATCGTTCCGCCTTAATCTCCGGCCGCTCCCATCCTTCCGTGGCAATTGTGTTCCAGACGCGCTCTTGTACCTCCGGACGAATGTAGAAGAAGCCGGTGCCCTTCGGCGCCTGCAGCCATTTGTGCGGCGAGGACGTGTACATGTCGCAACCGATGTCATGGATATTGAGCGGCATCATGCCGACGACATGGGCTCCATCGAAGGCGCTCAGAATACCTTTACTGCGGGCGAGCGACGCGATCTCCTTCACAGGCTGGACGACGCCGGTGACCGTGGTGATGTGGCTGGTAAAGATGATGCGTGTGCGCGGAGTGATCGCGTCGCCGATGCGGTTGAGAATGTCCGCAGGCGATTTCGGCGGAACGGGGATCTCGTATTTCTTGATCACGATTCCGTACCGCTTCGCGCGCAACTGCCACGGCTGCTCGCCTCCGGGGTGCTCCTGATCGCTCATTAGCACCTCGTCGCCGGCTTTCATTTCGAGACCATTCGCGATGTAATTATTGGCTTCCGTGGCGTTGCGAACCAGAGCGATCTCGTCGCGAGTTGCACCGACGAATGCCGCGAGCGGATCACGGTATTCGTTCCACGAGGCATATCCCCAAATGGGATAGTCTTCCGGATCGGCCTGCGCCATCTGCTCAGTTTTGTCATATGCCTCGAAGATGGAACGCAATACAGGATAGGGAGACGAACCAACGGTGCCGTTGTTCAGATAAGTCTCGTCGGCAGGGATCAGGAACTGCTTGCGCAGCTCGCGCCAGTAAGCTTCCTCGTCGCGGTCGTAAAGCTCCCGCGGAGGCAGCGGCGGATCATCTTCGACTTGAGCGGTAACACGAGCTTGGGCAATGCTCGAAGGAAGTCCGGAAGCGGCAGCAACGGCGGCTGAAGAAAGAAGAAAACGGCGACGATCTAGCACAATGATCTCTCCCGAATTTGGGCACTATGCTGGACTGCCGCCGTCGATGTGTCAAGAACTGCTGAGGATCAGCCTTTCATTCGCCGGCGCTGGCAGCTGGTGACGACCTCAGTCGGATCGATGGCGTCGCGGTCTTTCTGCATCTCCACCACTTTGCCATCTTTGTCGACCAGATAGGTTACACGCCGCGCGGCTTTGTAGCCTGGGTTATAGATGCCGTATTCCTTGCTGATATCGCCGCCCATATCGCTGAGCAGCGGGAAGGTTACGCCGATCTGTTGTGCCCATGCTTTGTTGGCGAATGGACTGTCCATGCTTACACCCAGAACCTGGGTGTCTGTGCCTTCCAGGGTCTTCAGTTGATCCTGGTAGGCCTTCATTTCCTTCTCTCAACCGCCGGTGAAGGCGAAGACGTAAAAGGCAAGCACGACATTCTTCTTGCCGTGGAAGTCGGAGAGTTTTACTTCTTTTCCATTCTGATCGCGCAGCGTGAAGTCGGGCGCAGTGTCGCCGACCTTGACCTTCGGATCTGGCGTAGACGCCTGGTCCGCGGCCATCGCCGAGATCGTGCCGAGCAACAGCGCTGCCGTCAGTAATGAGCCTATAGCCCTGGTTCGCATATGAGTTGCTCCCAATGAAAGCAAGTCAGGTTACTCGCCGGTGAGCTAGAGCGTCAACCCTTGGTGTCTTGCGTCACGCAGCGAAAACCCGTTAGAGTGCACTTTCAGTACCACCATGGCGCAAACCAGGCACGCGGGCAAGGCGAAAATACAGGCTGGGTCGCAAGAGCAGGGACGAGTTTCCGCGCGTATTTCGCCTAATGGCGCGCGCGCAGGCGACAAATATCAGCGGATTCTCTCGGCGGCCATCGAGGTGATCGCCGAAAAAGGATTCCACAGCAGCCGGGTTTCAGATATTGCCGAGCGGGCGGACGTCGCCGACGGAACTGTGTATCTTTACTTCAAGTCAAAAGAGCAGATTCTCATGGCTGCGCTTGATGGCGCTTTCCAGGCTTTCTATCGTCTGGCACAGCAGGAGCTGAAGCAGACATCCAGTCCCAAAATGAAATTGCGCATTCTCGCGCGCTTGCACCTGCGCGAGCTCAGCCGCAATCGGAGCCTTGCAGTCGTACTGCAGACCGAGCTCCGCCAGAGCGCCAAGTTTCTTGCCGAGTTTTCCCAGCGCGAGCTGAAAGGATACTTCGACCTGATTCGCGAGATCATCCGCGAAGGACAAGCTGCAGGCGAGATTCGCCGCGACGTCTCCGACAAGATCGCTGCCGCATGCTTGTTTGGCGCGCTCGATGAACTAGCCACCGCGTGGGTCCTCAGTACCCGCGAGCACGATCTCGCTGCTGCCGCTGATCCTGTGATGAACCTGCTCCTCGCGGGCATGGAGGTTCGTTCCTGACTCACCTTCGCACTCTGAACGACATCTTCTTAGGTGCCGCCGATCGCGACCTGCCGCGTGTCATGAGCTACGAACGCGCAGGCGCCTGGCATGACATCAGCTCGCGGGAGCTATACACGCGCGTGTACCACACGGCGCGCCAACTCCAGCAGTGGGCGATCGCAAAAGGTGATCGTGTCGCTCTGATCGCCGAAAACCGTTTCGAATGGGCAATCACTGATTGGGCTTGTCTGTTGCTCGGCATCGTAGACGTACCGATTTACCCGACGCTCACTGCGGAGCAAACCGAGTTCATGCTGGAGAACTCCGGCGCCCGCGCGATCTTCGTCTCGACCGAGAAGCAGCTCGAAAAGGTCCTCAGTATTCGAGCGCGGACCAGGCTCGAACACATCGTAGTCATGGATGAAATCAACAACGCTGAAGCTTTATGCATGAGTACGATCATGCAAGCTGAGGCCCCTGTCGAGCGCGATGCACAATTTGATGCGGTATCGAAGGCCATTGCTCCGGACGATCTCGCCACTATCATCTACACCTCGGGAACGACCGGCGTCTCCAAAGGCGTGATGCTCACGCACGGTAACATCGCTTCCAATTTGGAACAGACGGGGCAAAGCCTCGGATGGCAACCTGGACAGGTTTCTCTCTCGTTTCTGCCGCTTTCGCACGTGACTGCGCGCCACGTCGATTACTTGTGCTTTCTACGTGGTGTCACGCTCGCATACTGCCCAACCTTCGACGAGCTGCCGGCAAAGCTGCAGCAGACGCGCCCGCATCTCTTCGTCGGTGTTCCGCGAGTCTATGAAAAGGTTCGCCAAGAGGTGGATCGTCGCGCGAGCTCCGGATTGAAACACAAGATCTACACGTGGGCGCTGCGGGTTGGTCGGCACCATCGGGCCGAGATCCTGCGCGGTGAAAAGCCTGCAGATTGGCGCTGGACTGTTGCCAACAAGCTGATCTTCTCGAAGATCTACGATTGGTTTGGCGGGCGCACGCAGATGTTCATCTCCGGCGGCGCTCCGCTCGGGATCGATCTTGCGCAATGGTATGCCGACGTTGGAATCGTGATTCTTGAAGGCTACGGTCTTACGGAAACCTCACCGGTTATCGCCGTGAACACTCCTGAGCAGAACCTATTGGGGACAGTGGGCAAGCCGCTGGCCAATATCGAATGCCGTATCGCGCCTGACGGCGAACTGCTGGTGCGCGGTCCATCGATCTTCAAAAGCTACTGGCATAATCCTGCAGAGACCGCGAGAGCCTTCGAAGGCGACTGGTTCAAAACGGGCGATATCGGCGACATCGATGCTGGGGGCTTCCTCAGCATCACCGACCGCAAAAAAGACCTGATCAAGACCAGCGGCGGAAAGTTCATCGCGCCACAGCCGATCGAGGCCAAACTGAAGCTGTCGCCTCTCGTCGCGCATCCCATCGTTATCGGCAACGGACGGAAATTTGCCAGCGTGATTATTTCGCCCAACTTTAACGCTTTGGAACAATGGGCGGGGGAGCGCGGAATAGCATTTGAATCACGGGAAGAGTTGGTAAGCAATTCCAAAGTGCTCGAAGAGTTTCACCGCATAATGGCTGATGTGAATCAGGACCTCGCGCATTTCGAAACGATAAAGAAGATCGTCCTCGTTCCCGATGACTTTACTATCTCCGCCGGCGAGGTGACGCCAACCTTGAAGCTGCGCCGCAAAGCTATTGAAGAAAAATACAAGGAGCAAATCGACGCGTTGTATTCAAATCTGGCGACGGTGTCGAATTAAGGGAATCGCCAGCGCAGGCGTGCACGTGGCCGAGCGTCCAGGCCTAACAGCGAATTCTGCGAGGGTCGAACGATTTTCAAGCACCGTGAGCTTGGTGTTTACAGCCGCAAAAGCTGCGGCTGCCACAGCGCCTAACGGCGGCGGTTCCAATGAAAATCCATCTCATTGACGGCACGTACGAGCTCTTCCGCTACTTCTTCGCGCTGCCGAGCGCCGTCGATGCGGCCGGGCAGGAGATCGCGGCTGTGCGCGGCGTTGCTGGTTCAGTCTTGTCGATGATTGAATCCGGGGCCACTCACATCGGCGTTGCTACCGATCATGTAGTCGAATCCTTTCGCAACGAGTTGTACGCCGGATACAAGACAAGCGAAGGCGTGCCGCCGGAGCTACTCTCTCAATTTCCCATTTTGGAAGAGGTGCTGTGCGCTCTTGGGGTCCTCGTCTGGCCGATGGTCGAGTTCGAAGCAGACGATGCGCTGGCTTCCGCAGCCGCAAAAGCAGCACTCGATAAGCGCGTGGAGCAAGTCTTCGTCTGCACTCCGGATAAAGATCTCGCGCAATGCGTCGTCGGCAAGAAGGTCGTCCAGTTCGACCGCCGTCGCGAAATTCTGCGCGATGAAGACGGCGTAATCGAGAAGTTCGGAGTCGCCCCGAAATCGATCCCTGACTTTCTCGCCGTAGTCGGCGACAGCGCCGACGGCTATCCTGGTCTTCCAGGCTGGGGAATGAAGGCAGCAGCGCTCGCTCTTTCCCAATACAAGAATCTGGAAACGATTCCAAAAGACTGGCAGAGGTGGCATCCGAGCATCCGCCGTGCCCACGCGCTCGCCGAATCCTTGTTTTCAGGCTGGGAAGATGCGCTCCTGTTCCGCAAGCTGGCAACTTTGCGCCTGGACGTGCCTGTTTTCAGTAACTTGGACGAACTGCGCTGGACAGGCCCTTGCGCGGATTTCGTGGCCTACTGCGAGCGATTACGGTTTCCCGAATTGGCCAGACGCGCGCAGGCCGCCCAGCGCCAAATTGAAAAAACTCTTGACAGTTTCCGTGACAATGATGAGAATGCCTCCCCGTCCCCCCGAACCAAACTGATAAACGATCAGCTCTGAGCCTCCAGGAGTACCCCTATGCAATGGCTCGGCCCCGATATCGCCGACAATTACGAAAGCTCACACTGGCCGGTGCTGCTTTCCGTCTGTCCGGACATCGATCGGATGCAGACTCGGGAGCAAACGCTCCACGCCGCAGGATATGTAGTTGCCTCCGCCAGCACCCTCTTTGCAGCGGAGCAGATGTGCCAACTCTGTACTTTCGATTTGGTACTGCTCGATCGAGAATGTACCCGTGACGACGAAGCCGCCGACCTGTTGCAACGCTATCCCAGCGTGCTTCTGGAACGGGGAGTTAGCGAAGTGCAGCTCTTGTCAAAGTTGAGAGAAGTCCTCCAGACGCAAGCCGCAACGGTTGCTGTGCACTAGGTTCTGGGCTTGTCCGCCGCAAAGCCAACTTCTAAGTGTGGGGCGGTGGTTGAAGCGTAGCTGACAGACTGGGGATGAATCTTGCGCTTGAGCGTTGGCCTTACAGCGTTCTCGGATATGAGCCTTCGCTTCCTGACAATCACTATCCACTCATGCGCTTGACCTCAAGTTTCAAATCGAGACGCCGGATCAGCCGCAGCAGCGAGTTAGGATGCAAGCCCAGTGACTTGGCTGCTTCGACATAGCTGCCATTCGCTTCCTGTAAGGCTTCCAGAATGACTTGGCGTTTTGTATCCTTCATCGCGCCAGCGTACTTTGTTGCTGGAGCGCCTGCGAAGGTAGCTGTCTCGGAAATTGCCTCAGGCAGATCCTCAACAAGAATAGAGTCGCCGACGCCGAGAACAAGGGCGCGCTCAATCGCATTCTCTAGTTCGCGAACATTGCCGGGCCAGTCGTAATTCGCCAGGCTTAGCTTCGCTTCAGGTGAGAACGTCTTGACACGTGCGTTGCATTTCTTTGCTGTCTTTCCGACGAAATGCTCGGCTAAAGGCAGGATGTCCTCACGTCGATCGCGCAGCGCAGGCATAGCAATGCAAACGACGTTTAAACGATAGAAGAGGTCTTTACGAAACTTGCCTTCACGCACCGCTACTTCGAGGTCCTGATTCGTTGCGGCCACAAGGCGCAAATCAACTTTGATGGGCTTAGTCCCGCCCACGCGCTCAAATTCGCGCTGTTGCAGGACGCGCAGCAGCTTTGCTTGTAACGGGAGCGCCAGCTCACCGATCTCATCCAGGAACAAAGTTCCGCCCGCAGCAGTTTCGATTTTTCCTTTTTTCTGCCCAACC
Source organism: Terriglobales bacterium (assembly GCA_035275665.1). Classification (GTDB taxonomy): domain Bacteria; phylum Acidobacteriota; class Terriglobia; order Terriglobales; family Acidobacteriaceae; genus Gp1-AA112. The sequence goes on from DATEMI010000093.1 coordinate 6,641, forward strand.
GCCCCTGTAAAAGCACCTTTTTCGTATCCAAAGAGCTCGCTTTCCAACAGGTTCTCGGCGATCGCGGCGCAATTGATGGGCACGAATGCAGCATTCGCGCGCTTGCTGTTGGTGTGAATGGCGTGGGCGACGAGCTCTTTTCCGGTACCACTTTCTCCTTGTATCAGAACGGTAGAATCCGTTGGAGCCACGCGGCGGATGAATTCGAAGATCTCGCGCATGCGCGCGCTGGCTCCGACCATGTTGTGCTCGATCGTGATCTGCGTTCGCAACTCGCGGTTTTCCAGCTGCAGCTTCTCGAGATACCCAATATTATCGAGGGCCAGGCTAGCGAGACTAGCAATGGCCGTAAGCATCTGCAGATGGTTGGCATCGAAGCGCACGCGAGCATCCTGCGTGTCAAGATAAATGACTCCTGCCACTCGGCCTGAGATTACAAGCGGAGCACAGAGGAGCGAATGCACAGGCAGATCGGCAAAACTAGCACTCTTCTTCAGTTCCGTGTTCGTGGATACGTTCGTCATCAGCAGGCCGCTTTGCTCGCGTGCAACGCGAGATACAACGGTCTTGCTTACGCGGACGGGCATACCCGGACCACGACGCCGGTCCCATGCTGCAGACCAGGCGATTTGATCAGAGTCCTCGCCGAAGTAAAGAAGCGCTCCACGATCTGCGGGCACCACGTCAAAAATCATGCCCAGCAGTTCCCACGCCAGCGAGTCATGATCGCGCAGCTTGCTAATGTTTTTTGAGATTAGAAGCAGCGTATTCAGATCTCGCGCTACACGGCTCCCTTGAGCGAAGCTCGTGGTGTGGGAATCAGCTTTCAGATAGACGGCCTCTTCTTCACGCAACAGTGTCTGTGATCCTTCTACCTCGGAGGATTCTTCAAGTTCGGCGCGGCTGTGCTTTTGCTGAGATTCCCCCTCGTGCACAAAAAAGCTGAATACGGAGCTCCCGAGCGATATTTGATCCCCGTCCTGAAGATAGTGCTGCGTCACCGGTATGCCATTTACGACAGTGCCGTGCAGGCTCCCTAGATCCCGAATGAGGAATTGATTATCTTCTCGAGCAATCACGCAATGTTGGCGCGAGAGAATGGGATCGGCAATGCAGACCAGATTCGTGACTCCACGTCCGATCGTGGTCTCCTCTTGTTCCAGCGGCACAACCGTCGGTGCAAGTGGTCCGGAGTGAGCTACGAGCCTGGGAGTTAGCGAGGTCGGCATCTGCAGGAATGTACTCCGAAATGATTTAGCACAGTTTGAGGCATGTTTGCATCTTGCCCGACCTCGTTAACCGATGTGTTTGCGTAAAACTAACCATTCGGTTAACAGGAGTCCGAAATTGGAACCGGATCGCCATGGTCTGATCCAGTGGAGCTGTCTAAGCTGCTGAAATGGAAGTGGTTATTCTCGCGTTACCCGGATACCTCGCGTCCCTGCGTCTGGCACCGTGCGTGCAAAAGCCTTGGCATGGAGACGACGATGGCCGCCGAAAAAAATTACAAGCCTTGGAATACCCCCGATTTCGAGCTCAAGTTCCGAGAGGCAATGGGGCGCGACATGACTCGCCAGGAACGCGAATTTTTCGGGCTCATGGACGAAGACGCTGGTGCGGACGAAGACGCTGGTCCGAAGAGCAGTCCGGCTTCGGATCGATCACAGTTCGCATGGCAATCGCTGCGGCGTATCACACCGCTCGTCGGCTGACTCTATCAACCTTCTTCACTTCCACACCAGAAACGGAGAGCTCAAATGCAAACCCCGAACTCATACGAAGCCAATCGCGATCAGGAAGTGAGAGTGCGCTACATCGATGCGGACGGCGCATTTCGAGAAGAGCGGCTCCATCTGCTCAACCTCGCAACATTCATCTTGAAGAACATTCAGCGCAAGCCTGTTTTAGATTCTGAGGAAATGCAAGACTCTTACTGACGTTTCCGCAAGAACTTTTTCACCTCGGAGCGACTCTGGCCAGTTGCCAGGCTGGCCAGAGATTTTTCCCCACGTTTCAGATCCTCTTTAAGCCTCCACAAAGCTCAACCTCTAGCGATCGCACAGCTTTCGCGTATGCTAGTGATGCAACTTTCACTATTAAAGGACTTGTTCGTGCCCCCAGTGCCACAGCCGCCAAATGTGAAACTCACCGCTACCAACGACTATCGCGAGAGCTACTCGAATAGCGTGCAAGTGCGAGTCAGCGTCTGGGATTTCTTTCTCGCTTTCGGAACGCTCCGCTCGCAGACGCCGAACGAAGTTGAAGTCGCAAACTTTCAGGGAATTTATCTCAGCCCGCAACAAGCAAAGGCACTGCTGATGATCTTGCAGCAGAACGTTTCTCAATACGAGAGCGCGTTTGGAGAGATCAAGCTCGACCCGCAGTTTGCACAGCAAGGACCGGTGAACTAACCGCAGCGCGGCACAAATGCGAACGCCAGCTCGCCGGTTCTATCCACCTATTGGCAATCTGCAGTTGTTTGCACTGATCTTCTGCGCGATTTTTGTGCTTCACGCACCGCTGCTGCGTCTTCCATATTTTTGGGACGAAGCCGGCTACTACATTCCGGCAGCGTACGAGTTCTTCACATCCGGGCACCTCATTCCACAATCGGTGCCGAGCAACGCGCATCCGCCGCTGCCGGGAATTTACCTAGCCCTGTGGTGGAAGCTTTCAGCATTCAAACCCGCAGTCACGCGCACAGCCATTCTGCTCGTGG
>DATEMI010000094.1:0-2552 GCA_035275665.1 Terriglobales bacterium
GGATGACAACCTTTGAGAGCTTCGGCAACGCCGATGCGGTTTAGGTAGCCTGGCTAACCTGCAACCAGTACTGCGACTGGCAGGATTCCGAATATTTCGCGGCAGGCCAACTTACGATCGGTTGCCGCTATCTTGTTATCGGTTAACACGTTCCGCAACTCACTGGGAATGTCTTCCGGCAAGGTGATTGTTGCGTCGCCCCAAACATCGGCGATTGGGGGCTCCGCTTTTCCTGCCATTAACGTGTACGCGAGGCGCGGGACAACAATGATGGCTGCTTCCCTTCGTCCACTCTCTTCGTGAATACGCGCAAATGCGCAGAGATGTAGATTTTTGTCTGAGCTTTCCAGCGGCACGTAAGTCCCTTTTTGGAACAGGGAGGGATACTCGCGGCGAAGCTCCAATGTGCGCATCGTGATCCACATCTTGATGCGGCCATCCTGGTAATTTTCTAGAAGTTCGCGAACGAGCGTCTCTGGTTCCAGGTGCGTTCGCAGCTCCGAAAGCGTTTTCCTGCGCAGGTCGAAATCCACAGGCCGCCGGTTATCGGGATCGACGAGGCTGAAATCCCACAGCTCAGTTCCCTGATAGATGTCTGGGTTGCCCGGGCAGGTCATCTTCAGCGTGGCCTGGGCGAGTGAATTGATCATCCCAAAATAGGAAACTGGTTTCAGGAATTCTTCGAGGAGGCTCGAAAAGCTATTCGAGCGGCCATGATCATTGAGGATTGCGGCGATGAAATTGCGCAGTGCTTCGACGTACTCCGGATCCTGGTTGATCCAGCTCAAGTTGACCTTAGCTTCATGAACAGCCTTGGTCATATACTCCTGAACGCGCGCGATCAGTTGCTCCCGATCGTCCGCTGCTCCTGTCCAGGGCCAAATGCCGGCCAGCGTTTGATACAGGAGATACTCTTCATTACCATCGGGAACCACGCGCTCGTCCGAGATCGCGACTTTCTTGTTTCGGTTCAATCGCCGGGCTCGCATTACGAATGCCGACCACAGCTTGGGCATTTCGGAAAGGACGTTCAGCCGCGCGCGAACATCTTCGCTGCGTTTGGTGTCGTGCGTGGAAGTCGCCAGCATCGAAGACAGCCATCGCTCGGCGCGCTTTACGTTCGTGGCGTGGAACTCGGCAGGGCTTACACCAAAATGTTTGGGCGAGCTGCCCACTTCATTGACGGAGACGAAGCGGTTGTAAACGTAGCAGACCGTGTCTTCGAGGCCCTTCGCCATCACGGGTCCACTCAATTGCTGGAACTTGAGAGCGAAGTACAGCCTGCGGCGGTACATCATCTCGTCGAGGCGTCCACCCTTGAGTTCGAGCGTGTCGCGCAGAAAATCGAAGACGCGGTCCGACATTCCGGGATTCAGTCGCTTCGCTTTTCGGATTGCGAATTCTATGTATTCCTTGTCGCGCGCCGTGTATTCGCCGCGCTCATCGATGTACGTGCGGTAAACGGGGAAGCAGGCGATGGTCTCGCGAATGCTGTCGCGCAACGTCTTCAAAGTGAAGTCGCGCGCGCAGCGGTCGCTGGAAGAAATCTCGCCGAGAAGATGCGTGAGCACGTTCACTTCACTCGACAACGCATTGTGCATGATGAGCTTTTTGCTCTGATAGATGAGCGTGTCCACATCGGCAACCTGACCAACGAAGCGGAGGTAAATGCGATCAAAGGCGCGTTCGTTGCTCTGATCGATAAACAGACCGTTTAGCTGATTGGTGAAGTCGTAGCCGCTGGTGCCGTCGACTGGCCATTCATCCGGCAGCTCTTCGCCGGGTTCGAGAATCTTTTCGACGACTGCATATAAAGGATGCTTGCGGTACATCCAGTCGTTCTGGGAAAACACCTGCTGGATTTCCGCAGATATGCCGTTCTCGGCGAGGGGCACAGCCGGTTCCGCGCCATTTACGCGCGCAGCCGCATACAGCAACTGCAGGCGAATCAGATACTGCCGCGGATTGAGCATGCCATCGCAGTGATCGATGCGCACGCCGGTAATCATTCGCTCGGCCAGCATGCGGCGCAGCATGCGATGGGTCCCCGCAAACACACGCGGATTCTCCATGCGCAGGCCGACCAGATCGTTGATATCGAAAAAGCGGCGGTAATTGATCTCTTCGCCGGAGACGCGCCAATGCGCGAGGCGGTACACCTGAAGCTCGAGTAGTAAGTGCAGAAGATCGAAGCTGCGCGGCTCCCCTGCGCGTCCGTTGATGTGCTCCAGCGCGCGTCGAAGCAGTTGCTTCACTTGCGTTGATGTCTTCAGGAGGCTCTGCCATTCCGGACGAATCTGATTCCAAATGCGGCTGCGCTCCTGCGCCTGCGTGGGATCGGTGCTGCTGTGCTGCGGCAACGAGCGCAGACGTTCGAGCAGCCCGCGGAATCGCGCAAGATCGCCGGTCGAATCCGATTCAGGCAACGGTCCAAGAGCCTCGAAGATCAGCGGCAGCGTTTGCGGATCGAGAGGGAAGTCGTGGTCGTAGTACTGGACCACGAGCTCACCGTCCTTCTCCTGAATCTGCAGTTTTCCCTGTTCGAGTTCTTC
>DATEMI010000095.1:0-2567 GCA_035275665.1 Terriglobales bacterium
GACCCACCGAACACGCATGATTCCGCTCCTTGAAGGCTTAGATGGTGGCATGCAGAAAAGAAGATGCTCGGCTACCTGCGGTTAGACTATTCTTCGTCTTCTTCCTCATCATCCTCGTCGTCATCCTCGGGGAGGTCGCCATTTTCGTGAGCTTCCTCCTCCTCCTCTTCTTCATCTTCGTCATCATCCATGTCTTCGGAGATGATGTTCAGATGGACGGGATGGATTTGCGAAACTTCCAGTTCAGATTCGCACTCAGGGCAACTGAGAATCTCGCCTTCTTCGACTTCGTCTTCGTCGACGTCGATCTCGGCGGAACATTCAGGGCAGCGGATCACGGCTCCATCCTCCGTAGTGCGGTTCACAGAGTCGGCGTCGCTCTGAACCGCGAGCACCACCGTCGAGCGTATTATATACCGGCGTTAAGTCAACCCCTCCAGGCTGGGGCGAGGTATGCAAGGCTGGGAAAATAGGTATACGAGTTATACATGGCCTCTTCGCGAGAGTACCCAGAACGGCCGATGGTCGGAGTGGGTGGGGTGATTATCGACAATGGCCGGGCTCTGCTGATTCGGCGCGGCAGCGAGCCGCTGCTTGGCGAATGGTCGATTCCCGGCGGGACGCTGGAACTGGGCGAGACGCTTGAAGAGGGCGTGGCGCGAGAGCTGCTGGAAGAGACTGGTCTAACCGTACGGGTAATCGAGCTTATCGAAGTGTTCGATCGAATTTATTTGGAGAGCACCGCCGGCGCGAGTAAGGGAAAGAAGGGTCCTCGCTTTCACTATGTGATCGTGGACTATCTCTGCGAACGGGTGGCGGGCGAAGCCGTGGCCGGAAGCGACGTAACGGACGTTGTGTTCGCGAGCGAAGAGGAGCTTGAGAATTACAAATTGACAGAGACGGCGACGCGGATTTTGAAGAAGGCGTTTGCTATGGAACGGCAGCGGCGACGCTAGGTGGATACTGCCGAGTTGGAGGCAACAGGGTCATGGTGCCTTGCTGATTTCAATGCTGCCATTCGCGTCCGTTAGTTGGAGCTGGCAGCCGCCGGAACCAATGGTGCCGTTCAGGGAATCGGGACCAACATTGCCGGTTGCAGTGATCGGCAATTCGCTAGAAACGCGGCCGAAAGATGTGTGGGCAGTGACGTTATAGCCGAGGCCCTCGGGGATCCGGACCCGGATGGAAGAGAAGGAAGTCCTCAGGGAAATGTCCCGGCAGCCGCTTGCAGGCCGCCCAGCAGTTACAAAAATTCCTCCATTCTGATTGTTGACCGTAATTTTGCCCCCGATGGATTCGAGCGTCACGCCAGCGAAGGATGTCGTCACACTAGTATCGCCTTTGACATTGCGCGCCGTAACCGAGCCATTCGTGTTCTCCACGATCAGGTTGCCGCTGACGCGTTCCGCGGAAACGCTGCCAAAACTGGTTTTGGCAAACGTGTCCCCGCCGATATCGGTCAGTGTGATGCTGCCGTTGCCGGTAATCGCGCGAATGCCTTTCGAGATATCGGCAGCTTCGATAGCGCCGAAGGAAGACTTCAGCTCGACGCTGCCATGAGCCGAACGCAACGTGATCTTGCCATTGGAGGTTTCCGCATTCAGCGTACCGGCGATGTTGCTCAATTCTAGATTCCCGAAAGAGTCGCGAATGGTGACAGGACTCCCGGAAAGCGAACTGCCGGAGACACGACCATTGCTGGTAGTGCAGTTCACGCGGCCCTTGACGTCCGAAAAAGTGACATTCCCGAAGCTGTCGGTCATATCGGCCGCACCGCCAATGGTCGAGACGTCGATGTTGCCGTTATTGTCGTGAACGATCAAGTCGCCATGAATATTGCGTGCTTCCACGCTGCCGAACGAGGTGGTTATGTTGGCGGAGCCGGCGTCCGAGAGGTTGACCGCTCCATTGCCTCCGATAATGTTGGCAGCCCCTTGAATCCCGCGGATGGTGATGCTACCGAACCGATTGCGCACCTCGAGCGAACCTCTCACGTCGCTTACCTGCACGGACCCATTGTTGTCGCTGATAGACGTATTTCCTGCGGCACCGCTGATTTCGATGCTCCCAAAGGAATTGCTCAGTCGAGCTGGGCCTGCATCGTGCACGGTGATGGAACCGTGACTGTTGTCTACCGATGCTTCCCCGTGGATGCCCCGCGCCTCTACACTGCCAAATGCATTTCGAATATCAAAAGCAGCATCGGATGGCATTCCAATTTCGTAGCTCACCGACCACGAAGAATTCTTGCTGATGTGAAACCAACGCTTTTCTTCATCGGGATAGATGGTCTTGATGCGCACGCCTTGTGCGGTCTGCTGCACATCGATCTGAATTTTTTGCGCGAATGATTCGGCCTCTTCTCGCGAACTGGCCTGGGCTCGAATGGACGCGAAAATCTTAACCTCGCGTCCGGGTTCGGCGTGGAGCTTGACTTCCCCAAACTTGTGCTCAACCGATACCGATTGACCTGCGGCGAGAGAAACGGTTTTTTGGAAATCGCGCGTGACCTGTTCCTGCCCGAGAGCGGCAGCCCTCGCAACTCCTGCTGCAAACATAACAAGGGC
>DATEMI010000096.1:0-9259 GCA_035275665.1 Terriglobales bacterium
CACCCTGCTGCAGCTGAGGTGGGTGCTGCAAAGCACCGACACAACTGAGAATGATGTAGTCGTACTCGCCGCGAGACTCACCGGACCCGGCAGCGGCGAAGTGGATCTATCGAGCGAGCAGATCTTCAGCGACCACGAACAGACGCTGTTCACAAAGTGCGTCAGCATCGCGGAAAGCTATGGAAAACATATTTCTCTCATGGTCGTGCCAGCACGCGACGTATTTTCTGCCATCGTGCAGACGGCAAATTCGCTTGGAGCCGCACGCGTTGTCGCTGGCCTCTCCACGAAGATGACGGCCGAGGAGCAAGCCTTTCGCATGGGAACGGCTTGGGAAGGTGCTCTGCCTCCCAAACATCAATTTGTGTTTCAGGTTGTTCTGCCCGGTCCCGAAGTGCGCAGCTTCCGTATTGGCCCGCACAATCCCGATCTGAAGACCGAAGACGTAATGCTCGTGCACAGGTTATGGCTCGACGCTCGCCGGCAGGCAGGTATGGACGAGCTGCATCATCACGACATCGTGACTCTCGCATTGACGCGCCTTGCAGCCGACTACTCGCGCGATCGCCAGACCATCCTCAAAGATCTGCGCGGAGCCAGCGATGGCGTGATCGGCAAAACTTCCGCGCGAGTAGGGCCGAGCGGCAAGCCTTTGCCGAATCCTGTCCCACCTACAGACCCGCGACGGCATTAAACCAGGGCGCCGGAGTACTAACGTTCTTCCTACTCGGAATAATCTGTCATCCTGAAGCGCTCATTTGCGCGAAGGATCTCCGGAAATGCTTCAGACTGAAATGCGCCCTCCAGGTTCATGGCCCATAGGCGTGAACTTTTTTGCGAGAGCCAGGTCAGGGCATTTCAGGCGTGAGCAGTGTGGGAGATCCTTCCGCCAAAAGAGGGCGTCAGGATGACAGATTTACACAGCGTTGAATTGTCACGACGAGCGTTGCATACCCCGATAAGCACTGGCCGATTCTCGCGTACCGCACAGACTTCGTGAATAACCCAAGCAGCTAGCTGATCATCGCGATTCAGCGAGCGCATGATCTGCCGGAAGCGTTTTGCCGGACCAGATTTGTTGTGAGGTCCACAGCGCATCTGGGCTGTTCCAAAATGGGTCTTCGGGAGGAAGTCCGAGCGGCAAGAGCGCGGTCGCGCAGAGATAAAGACTGCCAGTTGAGATGTACGGCTCGGCTAGCGTCGGCTGGTGACCACAGAATCCGATTCGTAACCATCCGTGCTCGTCGAAGGTTCCGGACGCTTCTATCTGTTTGCGAATCACGGAAGTCAGAGCGCAGCGCACCTCCGCGGGAGCTACACGCTCAGGAAGCTCCTGCATCCATGCCATCTGCGCAAGCGCGTGGAACGCCCCGAAGCGGTAGGTGATTGAACGACCGACTGCAGGGTAGGTCCCGTCTGGCGCGATCAGCCGCTCCTGAATTTCGGCATAGCGACGCGCGCGCTGCAGTTCGGTCTGATACTTTTCAGCATACTTCTCGTCTTTCTTCCGCAGCACTGAAAGTGCATCCACCAGCATGGGATGAATCACAAAGCTGTTGTAGTAGTCGAAGTGGAAGAACTCTCCATCACCGTAAACTCCATCACCCTTGTACCAGCCGAGCATACGTTCAACACAGCGCTCGAACCGATCTTCCATCGTCTTCTCGCCGAAAATATGCAGTGCAGCTTCAACCATCGCGGCGAACATCACCCAGTTATTGCCGGTTGGAGTGGGGATCGCGCGCGATGATTTCAGAGCCTCGATGATTTGCTGCTTGACGCGAGAGTCAAGCGGCTCCCAAAGCACCTGCGGCGCGCGAAGGATGCCTTGAGCAAGAAAAGCAGTGTCCACCAATGGTTGATTGCCTTGAAAGAAATTGAGGAAGTCGGGCGAGTGAGGATCGGTGGCTGCATCGAGAGAGGCTTGCGTGAGATCGAGGAAATGTTGCTGTCGTTTGACCTCAGCTTGATCCGGCCCATTGACCCCGAGCCATGGAGCAATACCCGCGAGCAGGCGACCGAATGCTTCGAGATGCGTGTATTTGGCGCGGTCAGCCGGGTTGGCCGCTTCGACGGGCAGTGTCTTTTTGAGGCGACGCCGCGCTAGGCTATCGAGAACAGGAACAGCAAGTTTCTCCAGGACTGATAACCAGAAGGCGCGCGTTTCCTGATTCGGGGTTTGGGCTTCGGCAACGGCTGCGGAGGCCGAAGAGGAGCAGAGTCCGGCGATACCGCAGAAAACAGCGGAAGTCAGGAATTCTCGGCGTGTGTTCATGAGTTAATGGAACCGCCGGCGGTAGCCGGACGGCCGGAGATGCTCCAATGGCCAGCTCCTGGCTCGCCGATGCCGCGTGCAGTTTCGTGAGGCGCAGCCGCAAAAACACCGCGGCTGCCCCACCGCCTACCGGCGGCGGTTCTGTTATTTCCCGCCCGCGCCCTCAGCATACCTCCGGAAGAAGCTTTTCTCTTTCCACTCAGGACGCTTGGAATCATCGGCAATCGTCAGCATGAGCTGGCTGATTACCTGCTCGTACTTCCCTGCCGCGCTCTGATCAACCGGCTGGCTTAGATCGTCCGAAGGCGCGTGGTAGCGCTGATGCAGCCAGTCATGGAACGTTTTGTCGTCTGCCGAGCCGGGCTCGTAGCCGACCTTCATCGTGATCGCCGGAACTCCATGGCGGATGAAATTGTACTGATCGCTGCGGATGAAGCTATTGCGCTGCGGTTCGGGATCGTCCTGCACTTCGACGCCGTCTTTTTCGGCAACGCGTCGCAGATCGTCGCCCAGATCAGACTCATTCAGCCCATACACCATCACTGATTTCATCGGATAGAGCGGCAGGAACATGTCGATGTTGATATCCGCAACAATCGAGTTTTTCGGAACCGTCGGGCGTGCGGTGAAGTACTTCGAACCGAGCAGTCCTTTCTCTTCACCTGTTACGAAGACGAACAGCAACGAGCGTTTCGGTTTTTCCTGCGAACTCTTCAGCGCCGATGCGACATCGAGCAACACCGAATCGCCTGAAGCGTTGTCCATTGCTCCGTTGTAAAGCTTATCGCCATTGATGGGCTCGCCGATGCCGAGGTGGTCGATATGGGCGGAGAGCACCACGTATTCATTTTTCAGAGTGGGATCCGTACCCGTCAGCTTTCCAATCACATTCGCCGACTCAACGTCGTGCGTGATGGTCTTGGCTCGTGCTCGTAACGAGATGTTCAACGGAAAGCGCGGTAACTGCTTGCGTTCTTTTGCCACGTCGAGGATTTCCTGAAAATTGTGCCCCGAATTGGCGAAGAACTTATCGGCGTGCTCAGGATTGATGACTCCCGCAATCTTCTCGCCTGCCGTGTCGTTGAACTCGGCGCCAACCAATTCCATGCTGGCGTGGGTGCGCGAGAGACTCATCCGCGACCAGGGAATATCCATCGACGCCGGATTGGGAATTGAGATCGAGCCGATCGCCCCGGCTTCCTTCAATACCTTCCAGCGCTCGGCACCTGTCTGATAGTGCGAACCGAGCGGTCCAGGGATATTCGATGGAATTCCCGAAAAAATAACCGCGATCTTGCCTTTGACATCGAGCCCGGAGAGATCGTCGTAGTTTTCTTCTGGAATCTTCAATCCATAGCCGACGAATACGAGCGGCGCGTCGATCTGCGGAGCTAGATCTATGCGCGTTGAAAAGAACGCATCTTCGCCAAGCGTGAGCGGCTCAGACTTGCCGTCCTTCACCAGCGCCATGCTCGAATTCTTCTCGTCGATGGCGCGAGAGGTGAGCTTTACCGGCTGATAGTAGCCCTTTTCGCCCGCAGGCTCCACGCCAGCCTGCTTGAGTTGATCGACAACATATGCTTCTGCTTTCTGCAGGCCAGGGCTGCCGGTCTCGCGTCCTTGCATGTTGTCGTCGGCTAGGACCTTGACGTGGTCCCACCAGCTCTTGCCGTCGAAGTCTTTGGGAGGATTGGGAATGTCCTGAGCGGTGAGAAATGTGGCTGCGAATAGAAGTAATAACGATTTGTGCATTGAATGCTCCGGTGTAGAAGGATAAAACAGAACCGTCGCCGGTAGGCGATGGGGCATCCGCTTGGGTTGCGGCTGCGCTCATCGAAGGCTCAATGCCGCATCGCGCAACTCGGAGCTGGCCATCCGGCCATCTCCAACCCACCGGCTACCGCCGCCGGTTCCGTCCCGCATTCATGTCCTCTGCAGTTGAAGTGAATCCTGCAGTAATTTAGCTTGAAAAGACGTCGATGATCATTGAAGCCCTGCATCAGGTAGCGAACCATCGCGAATCGCTCTCGCGCGAGGCTGCGCGCGAAGTGATGTCGGAGATCCTCTCCGGCGGCGCTACCGATGCGCAGATCGCTGCGCTGCTGGTCGCTCTGCACATGAAGGGCGAGACGGTCGAGGAGATCGTAGGATTCGCCGAGGCAATCCGCAAAGCTTCCGCGCCTCTTGCGCTCCGCGACTCAGCACTCGACGTGAGCGGCACCGAACGTGACGCTCTGATCGATACCTGTGGCACTGGAGGAGATGCAAGCGGGACATTCAACATCTCGACCGCAACAGCACTCACCGTTGCCGGCGCCGGCGTGCGTGTCGCGAAACATGGCAATCGCAGCGTAAGTTCGCGTTGTGGGTCCGCGGATGTGGTCGAAGCCCTCGGCATCAACATCACACTTCCCCCGGCGCGTGTCGCCGAATGCCTGGAAGCTGTTGGGATTGCGTTTCTCTTTGCGCCGTCAATGCACTCAGCCATGAAATACGTGCAGCCAGCCAGGCGCGAGCTCCGGCTGCGAACCGTATTCAATCTTCTTGGGCCGTTGTGCAATCCTGCCAATGCGTCTGCTCAAGTAGTAGGAGTCTATTCGGCTGCACTCGTCGATAAGCTGGCGCGCGCCCTGCAGATGCTTGGTTTGAAACGCGCTCTGGTCGTTCACGGAAAAGATGGCCTCGATGAGATCACGATCACCGGCCCCACACATATTGCCGAAGTTCGCAATGGCGACATTCGCGCATACGACATTTCTCCGGAAGAGTTCGGCTTGCATAGCGCTCCGATTGCGGAAATTCAGGGAGGAGATACCAAGGCGAATGCGGAGATCATCAGGAAGATCGTCAGTGGGGAGAAATCGCCGCGACGGGATGTTGTGTTGCTGAATGCTGCAGCGGCTTTGGTCGTCGCAGGACGCGCAGATTCTATCGCTTCAGCAATGCCGATTGCAGCGGAGTCACTGGATTCTGGCGCAGCGCGCGAGAAACTCGAGAAGCTCGCGCAGTTCACTTCGGGAAAGCGGTAAGGAATCGGTGATTCCGAACGCCCCGCTCTTGGTGGAAGGAATCCCTATTGCTTTCGATGAGTTATGGCAAAGATTAATCTAAGTTCGTAGGGATTCCTCTCTCCAGCTCACGCGAACGGTACGCGTGAGCCTCCGCTCGGAATGACAGAAAAGAAACTTGTCCCTCTCCTGTAGAATTTTCCGGTTCCGTCTGAGACTTCATGCCGCGCTACGAATACCGCACGCTTCATCCCGACGCCGAGAAGAGCTTTCTCGCTCTCATCGATCATCTCGATAGAGAATTTGACAATCCCAATCCAGCGCATCGTAGCGAGGTCGTGCGCGATGCCTTGCACGAGATTTATCTCGGCCGCCCTTACGTTCCCGCGGACGAAAACGAACCATACGACAACGCTTCAGTAACCTCGCAGCTTGCGGGTCGGGCACTGACCCATTCGTTCGATCCGCGCAATATCACGCTCGAACCCGAGTACTACGGCGACATCGATGCCAAGAAGTACGAGCCGCGCAAGCCGCTGATCTGGTTTTGGATGATGTTCGACCGCTCACCTCTCGGTCTGAACCACTGGCTTGGATACCGCATGCGCTACATGATCGCGCGTCACGCGCTCAAGCACGTTGGCAAGAACGTAAAGCTGTTTCATGGAATCGAGATCTCCTTCGGCTATAACCTGACCATTGAGGACAACTGCGTCATCCACAAATATGTCCTGCTCGACGATCGTGGCGAGCTCATCATTCACGAGGGCAGCTCGGTTTCCGATTACGCTAACGTCTATTCCCACGAGCACGATCTCAATGACGGGATGATCATCACCAACCAAAAAACGGAGATCGGTCCGAAAGCTCGCATTACCTATCACGCAACCGTGATGAGCGGAGTGAGGGTCGCAGAGCACGGCCTGGTTGGTGCGATGGGAGTCGCAACAAAGGATGTCGCACCTTTCAACGTCGTAGCCGGCGTACCCGCGAAGACTGTGAAGGTGAAGACGATCGCTGGAGAGAGGTTACAGGTTACAGGGGACAGGGAACAGGGGAAGAGCGGCTAGGATACTCGGCGTTTCCTGTGCCCTGTAACCTGTTCCCTGTAACCTGCACCTGATACCATCGAATTTCCGCGCATGTCTTTCAAAGTTGTAATCATCATCTTCGAAATCGTGGTGTTTCTTTTCGCCATCAGCGTGCATGAGTCGTCGCACGCGTGGATGGCGAATCGGTTGGGCGATCCTACTGCGCGGATGCTCGGACGCATCTCGCTCAACCCCATTCGGCACATCGACATCGTCGGCACGATTCTGCTGCCGGCAATCGCTGCGATCACGGGCATTCCCCTCCTTGGCTGGGCCAAGCCGACGCCGGTGGACACGCGCAACTTCAAGAATCCGGTGCTCGATGACGTGCTCACGGCGGTAGTAGGACCGATCAGCAACTTTGTCGTGGCGATCGGCTGCTTCATTGTGCTGATTATTATCGGTAAGAGCTCGGTTGACGGGCTGATGATTGTCCAAGCTCTTGCGAGAAATGGGGTTGTCGATACCTCCTCATCTCTCATGCCGATAGCGTTATTCTTTCATCTAGCACTCGAACTCAACATCCTGCTGGGAATCTTCAACCTGATCCCCTTGTCGCCGCTCGATGGCAGTCACGTAATCCGACACTTTCTACCCGAAGGAGTGCGCCGCGGCTTTGATATTGCCGGCATTTCCCTGCTCTGGTTGCTGGTACTGTTTGGCGGCAATTTTCTCGGTGCGGTTCTTGGATCGGTAATGGGTATCTTCGATGTGCGCTTACTATCACTGAGACTTTGATGGATCAGGCCTCTACTCAATCTCCAACTTCTACGCAAAGCCCGAACGCTTTAGGACGAAGACAGCGAATCCTGAGCGGTATGCGTCCCACGGGCAAGCTGCATCTGGGCAATTATGTCGGCGCGCTTGCCAACTGGGTGAAGCTCCAGCATCAGTACGACTCGTACTTTTTCATCGCCGACTGGCACGCGCTCACCAGCGATTACGCCGACACTTCGGCGGTTAAGCAAAGCTCGATCGAAGTGATGCTCGATTATCTGGCTGCTGGACTCGATCCGCAGAGATGCACGATGTTCATTCAATCGCACGTGCCGCAGCACGCCGAGCTGCACCTTCTGCTGTCAATGATCACACCGCTGGGCTGGCTGGAACGCGTGCCGACGTACAAAGAGCAGCAGCAGAATATTCGCGAAAAGGATTTGAATACCTACGGATTCCTCGGCTATCCGCTGCTGCAGTCGGCGGATATCATGATGTACCAGGCTGATTTTGTTCCTGTCGGAGAAGATCAGGTGCCGCACATTGAGATCACGCGCGAGATCGCGCGGCGCTTCAACGGCTTTTATCCGCGCGTGCTTAAGTCCAGCGACAAAGATCCTAAGCGCACGTACGTTTTTCCCGAGCCGCAGGCGTTGTTGACACCATCGCCTAAATTACCCGGCACTGACGGCCGCAAGATGTCGAAGTCATACGGCAATTCGATCTTGATGAGCGATCCGGAGCCGGTCGTTCGGCAGAAGCTGAAGACGATGGTTACTGATCCAGCCCGGGTGCGGCGCACTGATCCAGGAAATCCCGATGTATGTCCGGTCGGAGATGTGCATAAGATTTTCAGTTCTAGCGATACACTGCAGAAGGTGTATGCCGGGTGCCGCAGCGCGGGAATTGGTTGCATCGAGTGCAAGAGTTGGGCAGCCGACGCTCTGGTGAGCGTACTGAACCCCATGCAGGAGCGCAGGCGTCACTACGAGCAGAATCCGCCCGAGGCATGGGACTTGCTCGAAGATGGTGCACGTCGCGCACGCCGCACTGCCGAGGCTACGATGGAAGAGGTCCGCGCGGCGATGAAGATGTCGAAAGAGTACGAAGCGCCTGCCGGACAGGCAGCAACGAAGTGAGATGACGCAGACGCAACCAATCAAGCGCGAGCCCAGCGAGTTCCCTTTCGCGGTCACCGTAGGACAGGTCTACGAAGGCCCGCTCGATCTCCTGCTCGACCTGATTCGCAAGCAGGACATCGACATCTACGACATTCCCATCGCGAAGCTGACGGCGCAGTATCTCGGATATGTAGAACGAATGAAGCAGCTCGACGTGGACGTAGCTGCCGAGTTCATCTACATGGCGTCGCTGCTGATTCACATCAAATCGAAGATGCTGCTGCCGCGCGATCCCGACGCTCCGGGGGAGGCGCAGGACGATCCGCGCAATGAACTCGTCGAGCGTCTGCTGGAGCACGAGAAGTTCAAGAGCGCTGCCCAGATGCTGCTGCAGAAGCAGCAGATCGAAGAAGCGGTGTGGACTAATCCGGCTCTGAAGGAATTTAAAGAAGACGAAGGCGCCGAGCCGGAAATGGCGGCAGACGTCATTGATCTGGTGCGAACGTTCCAATCGATCCTCGGTCGTCTGCGCGAGCGTCCGATACTGCAGGTCAATGAAGACGCGGTCACAGTCGGACAAATGATCGATTATCTGCGTCGCCGTCTGCTGCTCGAAGACAAGCCGCTACGATTGAAGCGCCTGCTGCAGCCGATGCAGTCACGCAATGCGCTGATTTGCACCTTTCTCGCGTTGCTGGAGCTAGTGCGCCTGCAGGCGATTCTTCTCCGCCAAGATAAAGTATTCGGAGAGGTCTTCATTAAGAAGCACGACAATTTCGAAGCCGTGATGGCCGAAGGAGCCGCCGTCCGCGACGACTGGAAATAGAAGCTCAGCAGCGTAGCAGCTCAGGAGCTTAGAAGCTTTTTCATGAGCCTTAAAGCCAAAATTGAAGCCATCATCTACGCCGCCGAAGAGCCGGTGACGGTCGAGCAGATCATCGGCGTCATCGCTGACGAGTTGTCCGCGGAAGCATCGGCGCAACCTGCGGAAAACGTTTTGCCGATCGACGGCGCTCAGCCGCAAGCCGAAGAGCAAGCTACCGAGCA
>DATEMI010000097.1:0-9095 GCA_035275665.1 Terriglobales bacterium
GCCCGAAGTCTCTCGATCTCATCCTGGCGGATCTGTTCCATTCGCTGCTGCAGCGCAAGGATGGTTGGTACAGCATCGAGAGTCTTCATGCGCCGGCGGAAGCGCTCAACCTCCTCTTCGATTAACATTTCTGCTCGCTGCGCCTCGCGTCCACGGTCGCTTACGTTCGACTCCACGATCTGCTGCAGGTCGTCGATGTTATAGGTAAAGATGCCATCCACTTCTCCCATTTCAGGATCAACATCGCGCGGCACGGCGATGTCGATAAAGAACATGGGGCGATTTTTACGGCGATGCATGAAGATTTCGCCGTGCTCGCGCCGGAAGATCGCGTGCGGTGCGCCGGTCGAGGTAATTACGATGTCCGCACGATCGGCCGTTTCGTAAAGCCGATCGAAGTGGATAGCGCTGCCGCCTATTTTTTCCGCCATCTGCTGTGCGCGCTCGTGGGTGCGATTCGTGACCAGAATTGCGCCGGCGCCATGCGAGTGCAAATGGCGCGCCGCCAACTCGCTCATCTTTCCTGCGCCCACGAGATAAACGCTGCGTCCTTGCAAGCTTCCGAAGATTTTCTTTGCAAGTTCCACTGCGACCGATGCCACCGATACTGCCGAGCTTCCAATCGCAGTCTCCGTACGCACGCGCTTTGCCACCGAAAAGGCACGGCTGAGCAGTGCATCCAGATTGGCCTGAATCGAACCAACAGCTTTGGCGATGCTGTACGAGTGCTTTACTTGTCCGAGGACTTGGGGTTCACCGACGACCATCGAATCTAGACTTGCGGCAACGCGGAAGACATGACGGACGACATCGTCTTCCCAATACTCGTAAAGGTGTGGACGGTATTGGGAATCGTCCGCTAGCAGGTATTCGCGGAGGAACGCATGCAGGTCCGCACCGTTATCCGAGCAGACGGCGAGCTCTACACGATTGCAAGTTGAGAAGACAACGCATTCGCGCACGGCCGGATGCGCATGCAGCTTCCGCGTAGCCTCCTCCAGTTTCCATTCGGGAATCGCAAGCCGCTCGCGCACCTCTACCGGAGCGGTCTTGTGATTGACGCCGAGGAGCTGAAGCTTCATCGCGCTACGAACCTGTGTACGCCGCTGAAGTAGTTGGCCGCCCACACGCTGAGCGCTGCAGCAAAGGCGATCGCCGAAAGCAGAGCTGCTCGGCGTCCTCGCCATCCCGCATTCCAACGCGTGTACAGCATTAGCATGTACACGCCCCACATCAGCAGGCTGAGGATCACTTTGGGATCGAGGAAGTAGCGGGACCCGTATTGAACCTGCGCGATCACCGAACCGGCGATCAATCCGATGGTCATGAAGGGAAAGCCGATGAGCAACAGCTTGTAGCCGATGCTGTCGATGGTTTCGAGCGCGGGAAGCTTGCCTGCTATCCCGTTCAGGTTCTTGTTCTTCAGACTGCGCTCATGCAGTAGATAAAGCACGGAGGCGATGAAGCTGAAGAAGAGCGCTGCGTATCCGGTGAGGATGAGAATGATGTGTGTGTAGATCCATCCGCTACGCAGCAACGGCGATCCGAACTGTGGCGCAGCCTGCGCCATCGCTGCCGAGAGCGACAGGAGAAATGCAATGGGCAAAACTACGATGCCCGGCGACGTCGTCCGGTACAGGTAAAAGACGCCGATGAACAACAGCATCATGAGGAATGCCAAGAGCGATTCCGACTGATGCAGCGGCATGGCGACCATTTTTCCGGCGGCAAACGCCTCCACAAGCGCGACAAAGTGGAGAGTGACAGCGACTACCGCAACCGGAAGCGTGGCGCGAGAAAGGATCTCTCGCCGTCGCACCAGCGCAACGAGGGCATAGAGCAGGCTAATGCCATAGAGGCAAACCGCAACTCGCAACCAGAATAGAGACATCACAAAGGGCAGAGTACCAAGTATTATACGCAGCCTACATCGACGAATTGTGATCGACTGGGCCGATTCGATGGTCCATTCTCGGAACGTTAGCCCAATTCGATCACCTGATGATCGCGACACTCCGGTTTGTAGCTTTCGATGAGCTGATCGATCAGTCCTACACCGTGTTTGGCGACGAAGTAAATTCCGGCAATCTTGCGCTCCTGCAATTCGCGTTCAGGAAAAAGCATGGTGCTAAGCAGGGTGGCATGACGATCGAGTACCTGTTCGCGCTGGAGATGCGCACGGGCTGCGCGTGATTCGAGTTGATCGAGTTGGTAGCGCATCTTCTGGCCCGCGACTTCGCCAGCAGACGCTATGGTTGGATCGAGTTTTTGCAGTGTCTGGAGCAAGGGCGCCAGCAGGCGATCCAGTTGCTCGCGGCTGCGATCGAAGTCGTCTTTGATGTCGGCTGGGATCGTACGGCGCGACAGCATCGAAACAAACTCGTCTTTGGGATGCAGCACATCGCGAAGACGCAGTCCATACTTGCGCATCCAGCTCGCAAGACGCGCCTCGATGAGCGTGCTCGAAAATCGTGGCCACACCGGCGTGGTTCGACCGAGCAGATGTTCATACACAACCTGCACCTGAGCGAAATAAGCGGTTTCGGCTGGACCTGCGATGTACGTTGCCGTCGGCAGCAGGTAATCCTGAAGCACAGGACGAAGCAGTACGTTGGCGGTGAATAGCTCGGGATTCTTTTCGATGCGGCTGCGCAAATCCTCCGCCGACCAATGCTCGCCGTTGAAACCAAAGCCGCCATTCTTTTTGTGAATGGAAATGCGAACTCCGTCCTTTAGGAAGAACAACAGCGTGGATGAAGGCGTTACCTTTACCTGCGCCTCGTGTCCCGTGGCTTCAATTTCTTTGGTGCGCCCGAGCAGATCTGAAACGAGCGATTCGGTTTCCGTTGCAGCTTTCTGCAGGAGTGGCGAGGCGATCTGATGAACTACAGCGTCAGATGGATCGAGAACGATCAGGCCATGCCTCGAAAACAGCTGTACCACCACGCGTGCGAAGGCTGTGGCAAAGGTCTGTCCGGGTGAATAGGCCTCAGAGAGTAAGCCCAGCACTTCAGATTCGCCGGTGATCTCTTTTATCTGCTCAACGAGCGAGCGAACCTCGGCATCGAGATTGATCGTGCCCACAGGAGCGGACGCAACGCCATGCGAAGCAGTCTCAAGTCTTTGTAATGCCCCTTGCGCATCCGGAAAGATCGCATGATTTACTTCTGCAAGATCGTGGTCCTCGGAAGCCAGCCAGAAGACGGGAACGGCCTCCGCTCCGCGCGCATTCAGTTCCCGCGCAAGGCGAATAATTGTGACTGCCTTGTAGACGGTATAAGCAGGCCCGAGGAACAGCCCTACTTGTTGCCCGCTAACCACTGCGCAGGCGCCGCTGCGAAGCTTTCGAATGTTGTCCAGCGCCGCGGAATCCGCGTCCCAGGCTTGATTCTGCTTCTTTAATACATCGGCAATCCTTTGCCTGCGCTCTTCAGGCATTTGGACGGTTTTTGCATGATCAGCCAACTCGTCGAGTGAAAATGTTGAGGTGGGATAGAAAGGCCGAAGCTGCGGATTGCCCGAGAGAAAGTCCAGGAAGAGCCGGGGCACGCTGGGTACATCACGAAATGGAAGACACTGAGTGTCCAATCAAGCCCTCGTCAATAACGTGACTACAGTCAGACTTTGATTTCAGCGACTGCCGGAAAGATGCAGAAATGCGCCGGATTATCCTGCAGCCACCGCCGGTTCTGCCGCGTGTCTCTGAATCTCCAACCACGCCGCACGAACGTTCTCCTCATCCGTATAGCTCTGCCCAATGCAAAACCGCAGCACGAACTTGCCATTCAGCTTTGTATGCGACAGGAAGAGGCGGCCTGACACATTCAGCTTTTGCAGCAGAGCTTCGTTCATCGAATCCGGTCCTTTCAGCCGGAAGCAGACCAGATTGAGAGAGACGGGCGCGACGATTTCAAAACGGGAATCGCTGCGCAGCGAGGAAACAAACTCGTTTGTAAGCTGTACGTGCCTGCGCACCAACGCGCGCAAGCCTTCAACGCCATAAGACCGGATTACACACCAGAGTTTCAACGCGCGGAAGCGGCGGCCCAGCGGAATGTGCCAATCGCGATAATCGACTACCGACCCGCTAGCGGATGCGGTATTGCGCAAGTACTCAGGGGTGATCGTGAGCGCATCCGTGAGCTCGTTGCGATTTCGCACGTAGAAACAAGTGCAATCGAAGTTCGTGAGCATCCATTTGTGGCAATCGAAGCAGTAGCTGTCTGCGTATTCGAGCCCTTTGTGAATGTAACGAAGTTCATCGCATAGAGCTGCCGTACCCGCCATGGCGGCGTCCACGTGCAGCCAAATGTTGTGCTCGCGGCAGATCGCGCCGATTTCGGAGAGCGGATCAATGGACAGGGTGGATGTAGTGCCGACAGTAGCGCCTACGAAGCATGGGACTCGTCCCTCACGCTTGTCCTGCTCGATCGCTCGCGCGAGGTGCGAGGGCTTCATCCGAAATTGATCATCGACTTCGATGACACGCAAATTCTTACGCCCAATGCCAGCAACCTTGACGGCTTTCTCGATAGAGGAATGCGCCTGAGTCGAGGTATACGCGGTGATCTGCTGATCACAACCATCCTCATTCGAGCTGAATTGTGTGGCGCGCTCGCGGCCAGCGAGGACCGCGCACAGATTCGCGCTTGATGCTGAATCCTGAATCACGCCTCCACCGCTTCGGGTTGACAGAAAGTGCTCAGGCAAAGCGAGCATTTCAACGAGCCAATCAAGAACTCGCATCTCCAATTCGGTACACACCGGACTGGTAGTCCACAACATGCCCTGAACGCCAAGTCCTGAAGAAAGCAGGTCCCCTGCAACGGACGGCGGCGAGCTGTTCGCTGGGAAGTACGCAAAGTAGTTCGGCGACTGCCAATGCGTGATCCCGGGCAGAATGCTGGAATCGAGATCTTTCAGGATGGCGTCGAACGTCTCCGCCTGCTGTGGCGCATGCTGCGGGAGAGATCGCAGAACGTCACCCGGCTTGACCCGTGAAAGCACGGGCAGCTCCGGCGCGCGCTCCAGATATCGGGCTACCCAATCCAGGGCAGCCTGTCCATCGCGACGAAGTTGTTCGGCGGCAGCCTTGGATCGATGGTTGCTCAGAGGCATTTAACTATCTTGCCAGATGGGTGTACTCGTTGGGCCGCTTTTCACCAGGGAGTCCCGAAGAAAACGAAAAAACAAAATTTGAAGACGAAGGACACGAAGCAGACGTTGTTTTCGAAACAGACGCTCACGTGCCAGGACAAAAAGGCGGGTTCGATCATGCAAGCCGCGGCTCCAGGCGCGACCTTCATCTCCTTCGTGTCCTTCGTGTTCAATTTTGTTCTTTGGCTGTTCTCCAGTGATCTTCATGGCTCCGTGGTGAAGACAATGCTCAGACTCAAAACCTTACCTTGAAGTCGGGCCCTTGGTGCACGTGTATGCTGTCGATGAACCGCACTTTCCCTGTGCTTCGCGTCATAACCAATGATTGCGTGCGAATGCCGTCGCCAAAGAAACGGACGCCTTTCAGCAGAGAACCGTCGGTTACGCCGGAGGCGGCAAAAACAATGTTCTCACCCGGCGCAAGGTCTTCGGAGCGATAGATCTTTTTCATGTCTTTGATTCCCATTTTGGCAACGCGTTGTTCGAGTTCAGGACGATCGATGACCAGCCGCGCCAGGATCTCGCCGTTCAGGCAGCGCATCGCAGCGGCGGTAATCACACCTTCAGGCGCTCCGCCGGTTCCCATAACGGCATGGACGCCCGTACCAAGCACTGCGGCTGCAATACCGGCAGAAAGATCGCCATCCCCGATCAGCTTAATGCGCGCTCCAGCCGTACGAATTTCGTCGATGAGCTTTTCATGGCGGGGACGATCAAGGACGATAATTACCAGATCTTTCACATCGCGATCCAGGCTCTTGGCGATCATCTTGAGGTTGTACTTAACAGGCGCATCGAGGTCGATGCCGTCCTTGCACGCGGGGCCGACGACCAGCTTTTCCATGTAGCAATCCGGAGCGTGCAGCAATCCCCCACGCTCTGAAGCGGCGAGAACTGTGATCGCATTGGGAGCTCCAGTGGCGCAGAGATTCGTGCCTTCCAATGGATCGACGGCGATATCAACTTCAGGGAGCGCTAAACTCCCTTCGACTTTGGCCCCAACTTTTTCGCCGATGTAGAGCATTGGAGCCTTATCGCGCTCGCCTTCGCCGATGACGATCGTGCCACGCATTGGGATTGTGTCCATGGTCCGGCGCATGGCTTCCGTGGCCACCTGATCGGACTTGGGACGATCGCCCATGCCCATCGTCTTGGCGGACTCGATCGCCGCCTCCTCGACGATGCGGGTGAATTCGAGCGCTAGTTCGAATTCCATCTGCTGCGTGAGTCCATTGCCCGATTGCACGGTTCCCAATAGAGGCTTTGCCATAGAGATTCTCCGGTGAGCCGTCAGCTCAGCAAAAGTACCGGCAGGAAGGGGCGGCCTGCAGGCGAAAACTGCTGATTATAGCCCGCATGGCAGTCAGAGCGTCACATGAAACAGAACCGGCGCCGATAGGCGGTGGGCCGGAGATGGTCCAAAGGCCAGCTCCGAGCTTATGGCATGCAGCACGCAACCTAGAGAAAACGCAGCCGCAACATAAGCGGCTGCCCCACCGGCTACCGCGGCCGGTTCTGTTCAGAAGGCGTCAATACCCGTTACGTTGGATCCGATGATCAACGTGTGAATGTCGTGGGTACCCTCGTAGGTTTTCACTGATTCCAGGTTCATCATGTGGCGCATGATCGGATAATCGTCAGCAATCCCGTTCGCGCCGAGAATGTCGCGCGAAAGTCGCGCGCATTCGAGGGCCATCCACACATTGTTTCGTTTCGCCATTGAGATGTGCTGATGCTGGACTTTTTCAGCGTCCTTCAGACGCCCAACTTGAAGCGCCAGCAACTGGGCCTTCGTGATCTCGGTGATCATCCACGCCAGCTTCTCCTGCACAAGTTGGTGCGAGGCGATGGGCTGATCGCGAAACTGCTTGCGCAACAGCGAGTATTGCAGCGCCGTGTCATAACACGACATAGCAGCACCGATCGCACCCCAAGCAATCCCGTAGCGGGCTTGATTCAAACACATCAGCGGCGACTTCAATCCATCTGACTTCGGCAACAGGTTGCTCTCGGGTACGCGCACGTCCTGCAAGGAGAGACCGGACGTAACAGATGCGCGCAGCGACCATTTCCCATGCACATCCTGCGCCGAAAAGCCCGACCGATTGGTTTCGACTAGAAAGCCGCGAACTTTGCCGCCATGCTCTTCGCTCTTCGCCCAGATCACCGCGACGTCGGCAATCGAGCCGGAGGTGATCCACATCTTTTCCCCATTGAGAACGTACTCTTTGCCCTGCTTTGCTGCACGAGTTCGCATCCCACTTGGATTCGAGCCGAAGCCGGGTTCGGTGAGCCCGAAACAGCCTAGTTTTTCCCCCTTTGCCAGCTTAGGAAGCCATTGGTCCTTCTGCTCGTCGCTGCCGAAGGCGTAAATGGGATACATCACCAGAGCCGACTGCACGCTTACGAAAGAACGTACGCCGCTGTCACCGCGTTCCAGCTCCTGCATTACCAACCCATACTCGACATTGGACATACCGGCGCAACCATAACCCTTCAGGCTGGCGCCGAAGAATCCAAGTTCGGCCATGGGCTTCACCAACTCGCGTGGAAAGCGTCCTTCGCGATTGCATTGTTCAATTATGGGAATGAGATTGTCTTCGATGAACTTGCGCGTGCTGTCGCGTACCAGGCGCTCGTCGTCAGAGAGCAGCGAGTCGAAGTGGATGAAATCAACACCTTTGAACTTGAATGGAGGCATTCTGAGTCTCTCTTGTGTCCGCCTATGCGGCACGTATGGAAGATGAAATTGTTGTTGGGCGAAAACAGATTAAGGTAACAGATTCCAGGTGAAGCGCTCTCGATGAGCCTCAATCCACGAGAGATCGAAGCTTCAATCTGTCATCCTGAGCCTGTGTTGGCGAAGGATCTCCCGAGATGCGTAAGATACCCATTCCCTTCCGAGGCTTTTGGAACCTGGAGTTGGTGGAGGAACCAGGTCGGTGCAATTGAGCCCGCTTCGTCGCCGGAGATCCTTCGCGCAACAGAAGCGCTTCAGGATGACAGGCTCTGAACGCCATTTCCCGAATGCACTAAAGCAAGAACTCGCCTTTGCAGATCAAACGTGCGGGGCCTTCCAGCAGAAGCGCATCGGCTCCATCCCAATGGACAACCTGCTTGCCTCCCGGTGCGTACACTTCAACCGGCGATGTCACTTTGCCGGCATGGATACCGGCGATTGCGGAAGCGCAAGAACCTGTGCCGGAGGATCGCGTTTCGCCCGCGCCCCGCTCCCAGATTCGGAACTCAATGCGGCTGCGCCCGAGGATGCGAACCAGTTCCACATTGGTTCCCTGCGGAAAATCGCGGCTTTCGGCGATGGTGGATGCTCGTGCTTGCCAATTCGATGGAAACTGTTCGACGAACTGCACGAAATGCGGATTACCGGTTGAGATCTCGAGACCGGGCTCACCGGAATTGCCGATTTTGACGGTTTTCTCGCCCAGGACCTCCGCTCTTCCCATTTCGGTCATAAATTCGAAATCGTAATCGGAGCGGCGCAGGAGCATGCATTCCTTTTCTCCGGCCGCAGTAACTACCTGCACCTCCGAGCCTCCGCGCGTTTCCACGCACCATGCGGCCACGCAGCGGGTTCCATTTCCGGAAATCTCTGCTTCTGAACCGTCGGCATTGAAAAGCCGTGCGCGGACTCGTCCTTGAGCGTCGAGACTCACCCATTCCACTCCGTCGGCGCCGATTCCGCGATGGCGATCGCACAGACGGCGGGCCAAAGCCGCAACATCCGTTCCCATGTGCTCGGCATCCACGATCAGGAAATCGTTGCCGCAGGCCTCAGCCTTGTAAAACAGGATCGATCGCGCGCTCATTCTTCTTCCGACTTGTTGAACGTGGCGACGCTCTCAATTCCGCGTTGCAGCTTGATCTTCGATTCAAGTGCGCGATGCTCCGGAAGCGTGCAGGTGAGATTGAAGACTACG
>DATEMI010000098.1:0-4084 GCA_035275665.1 Terriglobales bacterium
AACCTCGGGCGTTCGGAAAGACAGGCTCGCTGGCAGCTCGAATCCGCGCCCACCTTGTACAATTCCTTCCGTCTTACATTCCAATCTCTGCGAGACAGCATGCGACAACTCACTCTTGCAGTCCTTGTAGCGGCAGTTTGCTTTTTCACGATCGGCGCGGCTGACCAGAACATTTATTTCGGCTATACAACGCAGTCCTCACAAGCAGAACAAACATGGGAGACAAAGTTTCGCGCGCTTCCCGATTCAACACTTCAGCGCCAGTACATGGAACGGCTGAGCGCGCGGCCTCATCACGTCGGCTCTCCATACGATAAAGAGAATGCCGAGTGGATTCTCGGTAGGTTCAAGGAATGGGGGCTCGACGCTCACATTGAAACCTTCAACGTCCTTTTTCCTACCCCGAAAGAACGAGTAGTTGAGTTAGTGGCGCCGACTCACTTTCGCGCCAAGCTCGAAGAGCCGACGTTGGCTGTCGATCCGACCAGCGGACAAAAGTCCGAGCAGTTGCCTACGTACAATGCATATTCCATCGACGGCGATGTGACCGCGCCTCTCGTCTTCGTGAATTACGGAGTGCCCAAAGACTACGAGCGCCTGGAGCGCCTCGGCATTTCCGTGAAGGGCGCGATTGTCATCGCCAAATATGGCGAGTCATGGCGCGGCGTGAAACCGAAGGTTGCTTATGAGCATGGTGCGGTGGGCTGCCTTATCTACTCCGATCCGCACGATGACGGCTATTTCGAAGATCCCGTCTTTCCGGAAGGACCAATGCGTCCGCCTGACGGCGTGCAGCGTGGCAGCGTGATGGACTTCATGCGCTATCCCGGGGATCCACTCACGCCCGGAGTTGGGGCCACTCCGGACGCGAAGCGTCTTCGCCGCGAGGATGCACAAACCATTACCAGGATTCCGGTTTTGCCGATTTCGTATGCCGATGCGCAGCCTCTGCTGCAGGCGCTCGCCGGACCGATGGCGCCGCGCGAATGGCGTGGCGGGCTTCCCTTGCCATATCACGTCGGAGTTGGTCCGGCCAAAGTGCATCTCAAAGTGGCTTCGAATTGGGACATCAAGCCGGTGAACGACGTGGTTGCAAAAATTCCCGGCGCTACCGAACCGGATATCTGGATCGTGCGCGGCAATCATCACGATGCCTGGGTTAATGGCGCGCAGGATCCCATTTCGGCACAGATCGCTCTTCTGGAAGAAGCTCGCGGATTTTCACAACTGCTAAAGCAAGGATGGAAGCCGAAGCGAACCATCATCTACTGCGCCTGGGACGGCGAGGAGCCAATGCTGCTCGGTTCGACAGAGTGGGCGGAGTTCCACGCCGATGAACTTCGGCAGCATGCGGCCATCTATATCAACAGTGACGTCAATGAGCGCGGGTATTTCGAAGCCGGTGGTTCGCACTCGCTTGAGGCATTCGTCAATGAAGTAGCGAAGGACATTCAGGATCCTGAAAAGCAAATATCTGTGTGGAAACGAAAGCAGGCGAATGAAATCGAGCGAGGAGATGCCGACGAGAAGAAAGAAGCCAGGCAGCGAGCCGACCTGCGCATTGATCCCCTCGGCTCGGGCACGGACTTCACGACCTTTCTCGATCACCTCGGAGTAGCGTCGCTTAATCTCGCTTACGTGGGCGAGGACAACGCAGGCATCTATCACTCGATCTACGACGACCTGTATTGGTACATGCACTTCTCCGACAACCAGTTCATCTACTCGCGTGCGCTGGCGCAGACCATCGGCAGCATGGTCATGCGCTTTGCCGATGCCGATGTGCTTCCGTACCAGTTCACCGATTCTGCCGACACGATGAAGAAGTATGACGATGAACTCAAGAAGCTGCTGAAAGACCAGCAAGACGAAGCTGCCGATACCAACCAGAAGCTTGACGATGGTGTGTACTCCGCGACCTCCGATCCGCGCCATCCGACGTTTCCGCCTCCGCGCGCGGAGGTTCCGCCATTCATCAACTTCGCTCCTATTGACAATGCCGTGGCCGCACTCACGAGTGCAGCGGAACGATATCAAAAGGCGTCAGGGTCATTGCGATCCGCATCAGGGAGCGCAGATTTCGCAGCTCTGAATCAGCTTCTGCTGCAGAGCGAGAGGCGTCTCACCCTTGATGAAGGACTGCCTCGACGTCCGTGGTACAAGCACATGATCTACGCGCCCGGGTGGTATACGGGCTATTCGCCAAAAACGATGCCCGGAGTGCGGGAGGCGATCGAAGAGAAGCGCTATGCCGACGCAGATCCCGAAATCGCGAAGGTCGCAAGAGTCTTGCAGGCTGAAGCGCAGCTAGTGAATGAAGCGGCGGCGAAATTGGAGCAGATGAAATAACAACGACGACTGCTCAAGTGCGTGGGCCTTCTTCCCGCCCGTGGCCTTGGCCTTTCATCTTTGTCTTTGCGTTGACGCGAGCCGTGATCTCGTTCCGCACTTCCCACAGTTCCCGGTAGAGCACGTGTTCTTGTCGCTGTCGCAGTATGTCCACCGGTCGGCCGGTTGTGCCTAGCACATCTCCACCGATGATGCGATGTGCCAGCTTCATGTGATGAAAGCGAAAGAGCTGCATACGTTCATCGAAGTCCAATAGCTTCTCAGCTATTTCGTGAAGCGGCAGGAACTCCGCGCTGCGGCGATATAGTTCCTCCACACTCAATCCTGCGCGGTCTAGTTGATCGAAAAAGGCCTCTCCCAATCTGGGAGCCAGGTGCAGAAGAGAAAGAAATCCGGGAGAATCGAGACCGCTGCCGTGTCCCAATCCAGCGCGGATCACGTGATACTCATAGGGCGTGAGTGTTTCGAGAACGTTCAACAGATCGATCGCGCGGTCGAAGAGACGAAACGCCCGATCCATCAGCTTGACTGCATGCGTGAAATCGCCCGCGCCGATCGATTCGCGCGCACGCTCAAGCTCATTCGCAGTGCCCTTGAGAATCAGCTCCGATGCCTGATGCACGACTTGAAACATCAGCTCATCGGGATGCGAACGCTCTTCTGGAGATTTTTGCAGCGACAGCAGCTCGTCGGTCCGCAGATAGCGTTCGTAGTCGGTCGCTGCCGTACCCGGCAGGATGGGCACAGTCATCTCTCGATTTTGTGGAACAAGCGGCTGACGTTTTTTCGCGGAGCGCTGCTTCGACGGCTTCTCCGTCAATGGACGATCTCTCCGTCGCGCATGTGGATGATGCGGTCGCCGATCGCGGCTGCATCAGGATTGTGCGTGATCATCAGCACGGTCTGCCCGAGTTCCTGGTTCGATTGCCGCAGCATGTTCAGCACGACGCTCGAATTCTTCGTGTCGAGATTGCCGGTAGGTTCGTCGGCGAGAATCAGAGCTGGATGATTGATCAATGCGCGCGCCAGAGCCACGCGCTGCTGCTCACCGCCGGAGAGCTCGCTGGGTCGATGATGCAGGCGGCCTTTGAGTCCGAGCAGGCCGATAATCTTTTCCAAGTACTCGTGGTTGAAGTCACCATTCTTGCCCGCGATTTCGTGCGCGATGTGAATGTTGGTCATCGCGTCGAGCGTGGGAAGCAGATTGAATTTCTGAAAGACAAATCCGATCTTGCTCTTGCGCAGCGCAGTTCGCTTAGCGTCAGAAAGCTGAGAGAAATCAACGCCATCGATCAACACGCGTCCGCTGGTCGCCTTCGTAAGCCCGCCGAGAATGTAGAACAGTGTGGATTTTCCGCTTCCTGAAGGCCCAACAATGCTGACGAACTCACCACGCTCAACGTTGAACGAAGCGCCGCGCAGCGCCGGAACATCTACTTTCCCGACATGGTAAACCTTGCTGACATTCTCGACCTGAATAATGTGCGGCATGGCAAATTTTCAGTTTACACGACGAGGAGAGCGATAGACTTGTCGCATGCTCGCGAGCAACAGATCAGGCCGCAATGATCCGTGTCCCTGCGGAAGTGGCAGGAAATTTAAGAAGTGCTGCGGCGTGGAGCCGCCACTGGAAGAAATGCCGGTGCGAAAGCCCAATTCCCCACTGTCACAGCAAGACAACGTCTCGCTGGATGTATCAACAGGAGAGAACACCTAAGAAACCGTCATTGCTAAC
>DATEMI010000099.1:0-2014 GCA_035275665.1 Terriglobales bacterium
GCTGAATCAACTCCCCAAAGCAGAGTATGAACTGGAAAAAGCTTTGGAACTTGCGCCGAATAATGCTCACCTTCACTACGAACTAGCGCAAGTTTATCAACGCGAGGGACAGGCCGAGAAAGCGAAAGGGGAGTTCGATCGTTACACCGCTATAGGTGCCCAAACGGCTAGGAAGCCCAACCGCTAACCGCGATCAATGAATCACCTTAAGAATTAATTGCATGCCACTGTCCAGCTGCAGGTTCTTGCGCGTGGAGCGGAATGTCGAACTCGCATTACTGCCATTTGTCACTTCGAGGGTGACACCAGGCATTCCGATCACTGAGCCCGTCTGGGCGGCGACTCCGGGATTCTCTTTCTTCTCCGGCATTTTTTTCAGTGTTTCGGGGGTGTTATGTGGAGTCATTGAGCCGCCGTGCAGAATTTGCATCTCCGGTTGGGCTTGACCGGCAGGCGGAGTGTTGTCGGGCTGCTGCTGAGGTTGTTGTTGCTGCGACGATTCTCCCGGGCGCATAGCTGCAAGCAGAACAAATTTCAAAGGCAGCTTCTGGCCGTGCTCAAGGTTGACAGAATCGAACGCCAGCGTAAGGGAAGAAGTATCGCTCCCGGACGCCTCAGGCTGAACAGCAATGATGTGACCCATAACGGTTGATCCAACCGGAATCACCGTTCCACCTACGATCAGCGGCGTCACTGTACGCGCCTTCACTGCTTCACCCACTTTTGCACTCTTCGTCTTGATCGTCTTCTGCAGCTCCACTTGCACCGTTTGCGATTGCGGACTTGCCTGCGCGACTGCGAATGTCGTCAAGAGTGCCACAAAAAATGTGGAGAGAATCCGAGCTTGATTAATGCGCATTTTCCTTTGTCTCCAGAACCTGTTTTGCTTTCTCGGCGGCGGCAGCGCGCGAGTTTTCCTCGAGGCTGCCGAAGATCTTCATCTCCGCCTGAGCATCCTGTTGGCGTCCCAGTGCGCGATAAACCTGGCCAAGCAGGAAATGAATGCTCGCCTCCTGTGGATCGGCCTGTTCAGCCGTTGTGAGATCAGGAAGAGCTTCTGATTGGCGGTTTAGCATGACCAGAGCGCGAGCACGATCGACGCGCGCCTGCATCAGCTTTGGACATAACGTGATTGCGCGATTAACGTCGTCCAGCGCAGCGTCTGGCTGCACTCGTTGCTGCAGCAAGATGTTCCCGAGCTTCCATCGAGCCATGCAGTCGTTAGGATCGTTGGTCAGTTCGGCGTTGAACTCCTGCGCTGCAGCATCCCATTGATTGAGGTTCCAGTACGCATCGCCAAGCTTGTAGTGGGTGCCCGCCTGCTGCGGACCGACTTCTACCGCCTTCTTGTACTCGACGAGCGCTCCATCCCAGTTCTTCATGCTCGCCATCACGTCTCCAGAAACTTCATGCACGTAGACCGAATTCGGATCGATCGCGTTCAATCGCGCGAGCGCCTTTTCTGAAAGCTGCATGTGTACCTGGCCGAGCAGATAGAAGACTTCAGAATTATCGGGATCGCGCTGCGCGATTTGCCTGAGGTGAGTCGCGGCAGCGTCAAGCTCCTGCAGATGCATGAGGTCCTTGGCCAGCATCAGCTCGGCGTTTCCGTCTTTGGGGTTGGCTCGCAGCGCGGCCTCGAGCGGCTTTGTCGCGTTCTCGTAATCGCCCATCTGGAAGAGAGCGATGCCCAGCAACGCCGATGCCGAGGGCATTGCGGGATCCACCTTCAGCCCTTTCTTCAATACATCAACAGCCTTCGGATAGTCTCCCGTACGAACGTAAAGGGCGCCGAGATTGTTGTACGCCGCACCAAGGCGCGGTGCGATCGTCAACATCTCCTCATACTTTGCGGCGGCGCTTTGCGTGTTTCCCTGTGCTTCAGCGGCCTTGGCTTCCTGATAGAGCTTTTGCACGCGAAGATCAGAGTTTGTGGACTGCGCAGATGCCGGCGCGAACGTCGCGAATAAGACAAGGAGAAAGGAAAATCGTCGCGTAGCGGAAGCCGCAACAC
>DATEMI010000100.1:0-4005 GCA_035275665.1 Terriglobales bacterium
TTCTTCCAATTCCCGAGCGCGCCAGCTTTGAGAAAGCATCCGATTCCATCCGCAAGGAGAGCCGCGAAGCCTCGCTTGAGGTGTAGATCACTCGCGCGTAAATTCGCTCGAAGGTGCAATCGTTCGACAACGTGATGGATCGATTTGCCGACGCGCGGCCAAACAGTGCGCAGCTTTCGTTGACAGTCAAGGAAGATTGAGCATGGGCCCAGCGAAGAATCCTGGTCTCTCTCCCAATCTGAATATCTGATTCGCTCATCAGAGCGCGAAAAATATTTCGCTGACCAGTTTCCACCGAGCGGAAAGAATAGAAATCTCCTGTGCTGTGAAATCCATCTGGAAGCTGGATCGGATTCAGACACAACACGAAATCATGAATCTGAGATTCAATCGGGAATTGGCGGACTACGACGAAAACCCTGGACTCTCCGGCTGTGAGGAACGAGTTTTCCTCAGGGTACCCATTTGGGAAAAGCAGCACTTGTAATTTATTGCAGTGAGAGCGCAGCGATGCCGCAAAGTTCGCAATGCGGCCGTCATCCTTACGGGTTGCCAATGGATGCGCATCCCGCTTCGACTTTAGCTCGCGCAGTGCCGGAGCCAGCGGCAAAGCTAGTAACGCGCTAGTAGAAACCGTAAGTGCCAGCGGCGCCAGAATAGAACTCACGCAGATTTCTCCAGCGCGACTGGAGCAACGCGAGAGCGCTCGGTTTTGTGCCAGACCATCTCCTGACCGCGCAGCGAAGCTGTGAATTGCTGCCATGCCGCCCGCGAGACGCTGATCGCGCTCACCGCAAATCCGAGAAAGGTTAACGGCAGGAGTTGAATGCGCGCCCGCGATCCATCTAGCCTAGCTGCGGCTGCGATCTCGAAGAAGGCAGCGAAGTTTCCCAGAGTGGTAAATGCTGCGAGTCCCAGTACGGCAATCCCACCGCCGATGGGCGCGCCGAGATAGAAGAGGACGATCGCAAGAACCCAGCCGACCAGCAGAACCGGAGCCATCATGTAAACGCCGAGCAAAAGAAGTCCATCAAGACGTTCCCACCAGCTCACATTACTGCAGCGCAGAAGGGCAGCGGAGTAGCCGACCATTGCCTGATTGTGTCCCTTAGCCCAGCGCATGATCTGGCGCACGCGCACCGGCCAGCGCTCAGGAACTTCTTCGTAGCATTCAGCGCGGTTCTCGTAAACAGTCTTCCATCCGGCAAGCAGCAGGCGATAGGTAAGGTCGGTATCTTCGGCAAGTGTGTTTTCGTTCCATCCGCCGATCTCGTCAAGCGCAGATTTTCGAATTCCCGCAACGGTGCCGCCGTACTGCGGAACAAAGTGCAGGTTCATCCGCGCCTGCTGATCGACTTGATATCCGCCAGAGCGTTCCAGATCAAGAATGCGTGTAAGCAGCTTCTTGCCAACGTTCAGTGGCACAACCCGCCCCATCACGCTTCCCACTTCGGGATCGAAGAATGGCGCGACCAATTGTCGGATGAGGGCCTTGCCGGGAACATAATCGGCGTCAAAGACCAGCATGATTTCGGTGTTCACATACGCCATCGCGTCTTTGAGCGCTGCGGCTTTGCCTGGCTTGCCTCCGGTGCGATGAAACGGAGTAATGCGTCCGGGATATTTCTCGACGTAGCTGTCGATGATCTCGCGGGTGCGATCCTGAGAGCGATCATTGACAGGAACAATCGCCAGTCTCTCTGCCGGGTAGTCGACTTCGAGCAGGGCAGTAAGAATGTCGCCGACGACCGCCTCTTCATTATGAGCGGCGATTAAAACTGTGACTGCGGGCCAGTCTGCGGAGTCAACGTCAATGTAGGGATGCCGCTGCTCACCGATGATCCGGCTGATAGTGAAGCAATAATGCCGGATGGTGTAGATACAGATGAGAACAACGACCGTAGTGAATAAGGCCAGTAGCATTCGCCCTCACGCAAGGCTGCTTGGTTGCAAGTCACCATCGGCAGGGCAAGCTTCACGCGAGTGAATTGCAGGACCCATACACCAATGATCGCTTCTCGAAATTTGTTGCTTTCAGCTTGGATGCGAGTTACAGCGCAACTGTCGCGATCTGTTCCTTCACTCCGTTGTCAAATTGTTGTGACAAGTCCAGCACTGGAGTCGCGCCGTTCATCCAGCGCCAGAGGCTCTCAACGATGCGCTGCGATGCGCGTCCGTCACCGTAGGGATTCGCGCCTTCAGACATGGTGCGATACACGACTGTGCTACTCAGAATGTCGTTGGCTTCGCGGACGATCGCTTCGCGCGTAGTGCCTACAATTCGCGCGAGACCCATCATGGAGGCTTCGGGCCGCTCCGTGACTTTGCGCAATACCAGCACCGGTTTGCCGAATGTCGGCGCTTCTTCCTGCACGCCGCCGGAATCGGTTAGCACCAGATAGCAGCGGCGCAAAAGCGAGAGGAATCCGAAGTAATCTACTGGTTCGATCAGGTGAACGCGATCGAGATTGCCGAGCCGCGCCATGACCGTTTCGCGCACGTTCGGATTCATGTGGACGGGATAGATCGCGCGCACATCAGAGAAGCTGGTCACGATCTCGCGAATCGCGTCGCAAATGTTCTCAAGTTCAGTTCCCCACGATTCGCGGCGGTGCGAAGTAATAAGAAGAATGCGACTGCCGTCATCGGGCACGCCGGTTGGCAATGGCTGATCGGCCATCTGCATATCGACGAGCATTTTCACTGCGTCCACAACGGTGTTGCCTGTGGTAACGATCTGCTCTGCCGGAATTCCTTCCGCTAGCAGGTTCTCGCGCGCGATGGACGTGGGAGCGCAGTGGAGAGCGGTGACAACGCCAGCAAGCCTTCGGTTTACCTCTTCGGGAAAAGGATTGGCAATATCCCGGCTGCGCAGGCCTGCTTCGACGTGCGCTACAGGAACTCTCCGATAGAAGGCAGCCAAGGCGGCTGCAAATGCCGTTGTCGTATCACCCTGGACCACTAATGCATCGAGAGGATTCTCCAGCAAGACCGAATCCATGGCCTGCAGAACGCGGCAGGTGAGGCTGTTTAAGGTTTGATTCGGCTGCATGAGATCGAGGTCCACATGCGGAGCGATGCCGAATACGTTCATCACCTGGTCGAGCATGGAACGATGCTGAGCGGTTGAAATTAAGAATGGCTGGAACTGTTCAAGACGCGAATTCAACTCGGAGATAACCGGCGCGAGCTTGATCGCCTCCGGCCGGGTGCCAAATACCACTCCCACTCGTAACCGCTTATTAACCATAAGGTAAATAGCTCCTCGACTGAGTAGAGTGCCGGGCGAGCGGCTCCGGTTGCCCTCTGGAGGAGTGTTTCGTCAGTTGCACAAAAGCAGAGTTGTTGAGTCCGTGAAAAGTGGCACCGTGAGCAACACTCGTGTTAACGCTCTCATCACTACCACGGTGAGTCTCTGCGCAGCGGAGCTCGCCCGGAGTTCTCCTCTGGCAATACTGGCCGAATGGATGTGAATGCGCGGGCGCCTCGCCGGCTCCGTGCGATCCGAAAACGCTCTATGCAGCAGGAGCAAGGGTGAGACGAAGTAACCTCCAACCACTCGAAGAGCACTCGCCGGAGCTATATCGAACCGGCGTGGCGACCATT
The DNA here is from genome assembly GCA_035275665.1 of Terriglobales bacterium. Lineage (GTDB taxonomy): Bacteria > Acidobacteriota > Terriglobia > Terriglobales > Acidobacteriaceae > Gp1-AA112. Next base: position 3,607 of record DATEMI010000100.1, read on the forward strand.
CATGAATTGCCTCGTCACCGGGCTGCGCACAGCGCTGTACCACGGTTTGTCGAGGTAAGCGCGCCACGAAAATGGAATCGCATGGGCGCGAGCTTGTTGCTCCACTTGGCGGCGATCATCTTCCTCGTAAGAGTTGCTGTCTGGCTACCAAAGCAAGTGCAGATCATGGCGCCACGGCATGAATCGGTAACGCTGATTGCGCCTAGTCCGGAACGGCCGGTGATTGTGAAGAGTCTTCCGCCGCCTCCACCAAAGGTACTGGCGGAATTGCGAACAAAACCGAAATTGCCGACTCCACCTCCGCCTGAAGTCGTTCCCAAACTGGAAACACCTCCGGTGAAGGCGATACCCGCGCCTCAACCCCCGAAGATCGCTGAAGCTACGCCTGCTCCTGTTTTG
>DATEMI010000101.1:0-3479 GCA_035275665.1 Terriglobales bacterium
CCAAGATTGGTGGAGGAAATGGACTTCGTGGACTAAGTGGACAGATGAACATTGTGAGGGCCCGTGAAAATACTGTAAGAACCTGCCAAGACTCAGTCCACTGGGTCCACAAGGTCCATTTCGTCCACTGCAGCCATGCCCGTAACCGCAATATCAACAATTGTTTACATACCTGCCTGATTTTTTTCTTGACCCTCGCCGAATGACCGTATACCCTACCGCTTCTGCATGGCGCTAAGCGATTTTTTTCGGCTTGGCTCTGTAGATTCGAGCAACTCGGCGAGCTGGTTTGGCATCTCCTATCGCGCTGCCCGAGTTCTCCCCGGAATAAAATTCCGCAGCAAGTAGTCAGGAATGAAGATCCTGTGACTTTTTAGGCTCCTGCGCCGTCTAATAGTAAGCAACTGCTTACCTGGGCTCCCAAAGAGATTCCGAGATGGCTGTTAGCTCTATCTCGAAGATTCTGAAAAGAAAGGAAAAATACCTATCATGCGCTCTGATTTGATTTATGATGCTCTCGGCACCGTACAGAACCGTTACCTTCTGTGCCAAGTCGCTTCAAAGGCGACTCGCAAGTTCCACAAGCCCAACACCCGCGTACAAGAGACGATGAACGAAGTCCTCACCCGAGTGGGTAAGGCCAATGCTCCTGACCGAGTGATGGGTGCGACTGAAGAAGCGTTCGAGCCGCAGCGGCAGGCTGCTTAAGCAGCCTCCGCCGCGCGCCCGGCGCGGCGTTCTCCCCCAAGGATCCTTCGCAGATTTTCACAAGTTTGTTTCTCAATTTTTCAAAATACCTCCCTTTTGCAATAACTCCCGTAGGTGATCATGACCATCGCTGAACTGAAAGAAAAGAACATCACAGAACTAACCCGCATCGCGCGCTCCCTGGAACTCCCGGGCGCCAGCGGACTCCGCAAGCAGGACCTTATCTTCAAGATCCTGCAGGCACAGAGCGAAAAAGAAGGACACATCTTCGCCGAAGGCGTGCTGGAAATCCTTCCCGACGGCTACGGCTTCCTTCGCTCTCCCGACTACAATTACCTGCCCGGTCCGGATGACATCTACGTTTCTCCGTCGCAGATTCGCAAATTCGACCTCAAGACCGGTGACACGGTCAGCGGCCAGGTGCGTCCGCCGCACGAAGGCGAGAAGTACTTCGCGCTGGTAAAGATCGAAGCCGTCAATTTCGAGTCGCCCGACGAGGCGCGCAACAAGATCCTTTTCGATAACCTGACGCCGCTCTATCCGCAGGAGCGCATCAAGCAGGAAACCGTGCGCGAGAATATAAGCGCGCGCGTCATGGACCTGCTCACTCCCGTTGGCAAGGGACAACGTGGCCTGATCGTTGCTCCGCCTCGTACCGGCAAGACGATGCTGCTACAGGCGATCGCGAATTCGGTTACGACGAATCATCCTGAAGTCGTGCTGATCGTGCTGCTGATTGACGAGCGTCCGGAAGAAGTTACGGACATGCAGCGCTCAGTAAAGGGCGAAGTCATCTCCTCGACCTTCGATGAGCCCGCAGCTCGCCACGTGCAAGTCGCCGAAATGGTGATCGAAAAGGCGAAGCGTCTCGTCGAGCACAAGCGCGACGTCGTGATCCTGCTCGACTCAATTACGCGTCTGGCACGCGCATACAACACGATTGTGCCGCCATCGGGCAAAGTCCTCTCCGGCGGTGTGGATTCCAACGCGTTGCAGCGTCCGAAACGCTTCTTCGGCGCGGCCCGCAATATCGAAGAAGGCGGATCGCTGACGATTATCGCCACCGCGCTGGTTGAAACCGGATCACGCATGGACGACGTGATCTTTGAAGAGTTCAAAGGCACGGGCAACATGGAAATCATCCTCGACCGCAAGCTGGTCGATAAACGCGTCTTCCCGGCGATCGATATTCAGCGCTCCGGCACGCGTAAGGAAGAACTGCTCATTCCGAAGGACGACCTCGCCCGCATCTGGGTACTGCGCAAGGTGCTGAACCCGCTCTCGCCAGTGGAAGCCATGGAACTGCTGATCGACAAGCTCGGTAAGACACGCGCGAACGGCGAGTTCCTGGCGAACATGAGCTCGATCTAACTGAAAACCGCCACGGATTTCTTGGATGTCAGGGATTGCACGGATAAATCTTCTTTCCCCGTGTGATCCGCAACATCCGTGCGATCCGTGGCGGCTTTGTTTTTGGCTTAGGAGCTTAGCAGCTTAGAAGCTCAGCAGCTATTTCGTCACTGCTGCAGTCTTGACCTCATCCGACGTCATCGGTAGCGCCCCAAATTGCTTCAAGATCACCATCTTTGATTTGCCTTCACGCCCACCTGGAACGTAGATGAGTTTGCGCTCCGGATCGAATGCCAGGCTGTGGCCTTTCACATCCGTCTTGAGCTCGCTGTCGTAGACGAGCTGGCGTCCGTTCACTTTGATCGTTGTCACCGTGCCATCACTCGAGGCGCCGTAAAGAGCTCCAGCCGTTGCGTCGAGCCACAGGCGATCAGTTCCAGCAGCCACCGGCACGCGGCTGAGTTCGGCGCCGGAATCGGCGTCGATTGAGAGCACCGCGTAGCGCACGGCTACGAATAGCGTTCGTGATGTTGGTTCCAAAATGATCCCGGTCGGCTGAGAGCCATTCAACTTAATGGTCTTGAACGGCTTGGCATCGCGTTCGAGCGAAACGGAGTACGCGACTACGAGATTCTGATCTTCCAGCGTGACGAAAACAGCGTTCCGAATTGGGTCGTAGGCCATCAGGTCGGGATCCCCCGCAACATCGACGATCTGCATTTCGCGATTGATCTGGCGGCTGACCAGCGTAAGCGAACGAGCATAGGGATTGGTAGCAATGATATTCGTCGTGCCTGGAACGAGTAACAGATTTTCCGGAGCGCGGCTGAGCTGAATGCGATCTTCAACGTGCCAGTTGCCGGTGTTTACTACATCGATCGAGTTCGTTCCAGCATCGGCAATGTAGACGCGACTCGCGGCATCATCGACGGCAACACCCCGCGCGCTCACGATTCCCGAAATCTGTGCTACGAACCTGCGCTTTGCCGGATCGAAGATATCGACGGTGCTCGCTCCGTTGTGCGCGATCACCAAATAGCCTTTTGCAAACGCTAAGGTCTCGAATCCCGGTCGCCCGGGGATGTCGAGCAGAGCAATTTCGCGCAGCTTGACCCCAAAACTGGGGATGGCGAACAGCAGTAGAACTAGGAAGGTTTTAAAAAGACGCATCACCCGTCCAAAATGCAGCTATTTACGTCAACAGCTTGGGATGCAGTCCAGAGCTGTTCTGCTGCCTTTAGGCCAGATTGCCATCCAGCAGCAGTTCTGCATCTTATTGGCTGTCGGCTTTCGGCAATCGGCATTCGGCTTGTACGTGGTTTTGCAAGCAGTTCCTTGCAATAACAGTGGTAGCCTAATAAGAGCGGGAACTCTGAATAATTTCCATGCAGGCTGCTGGCCGACCGCTGACAGCCGATAGC
>DATEMI010000102.1:0-16702 GCA_035275665.1 Terriglobales bacterium
GAGAACGCCTTCAAAACAGATCGTCTGGCGTCAATAAATTAAGGAGCACACAAGCCATGGACACTGCTGTTCGTCTCTTGATGAGAGTAGTATTCGCTGCTGTATTGATCAGCACATTTTGTTTCGCCCAAGGGCCATCGCGGCGCCACGCCGACGATCAACTGAGGAACAAACCGTGGATGAATGCGAGCCTGTCACCGGACGAGCGTGCCGAATTGGTACTGAAGGAGATCACGCTCGACGAAAAGCTGAACCTGGTTCACGGGAACGGCATGCCTGGATGGCCCGGGCCTCCTCTACCGACCGCCCATCTTGGGAACGGCGGCGCGGGATTCGTGCTCGGCGTCGAGCGCCTGGGAATTCCAATCATTCAAATGAGCGACGCTGCTTACGGCGTTCGCAGCAGCGCATCCAATGGACGCTATTCCACAGCGCTGCCGTCGAATATTGCGTCGGCGTCGAGTTGGGACCCGCAGGCGGCCTGCGAATACGGCGCGCTCATCGGACGCGAACTGCGCGACCAAGGCTACAACATGACTCTCGGCGGGGGCGTGAATCTCGCGCGCGAACCTCGCAATGGACGGACCTTCGAGTACATGGGCGAAGATCCCATTCTTGCTGGAACGCTGGTCGGCAATCGCATCAGGTGCGAGCAGGCGCAGTACGTGATCGGCGACATCAAGCACTACGTGATGAACGACCAGGAGAGCGGACGCAACGAAGTGAACGCCGTGATCAGCAAACGCGCGATGCGTGAATCGGACATGCTGGCCTTCGAAATCGGCATCGATATCGGCCATCCGGGAGCGGTGATGTGCTCCTACAACCTCATTAACGGCGACTTCGCCTGCCAGAACAAATACGTCCTCACCGACGTTCTGAAGCATGACTGGGGCTTCAAAGGATTTGTGGTTTCCGATTGGGGAGCAACTCACAGCACCATACAGTCCTCCAACGCCGGACTCGACAACGAGGAGCCGCTGCCTATCTTTTATGGTGACAAACTCAAGGCTGCGGTGCAGTCGAGTCAGGTTCCCAAATCGGAACTCGATGATCACGTGCGCCGCCTGCTGCGCTCGGAGTTCGCCAGCGGCATCGTCGATCATCCGATGCAGAAGGCAGTTGTAGACGTCGAAGCGGGATTCGAGACTTCACGCAAGATCGCAGAACAAAGCATCGTTCTGCTGAGAAATCAGAACAACATTCTTCCGTTGGATCGAAATGCTATGCACTCCATCGCGGTGATCGGCGAAAAAGCCGATTTCGGCATGATCTCCGGCGGAGGATCGGCGCAGGTCGATCCTCCCGGTCCGCCAGCGGTGTGGCAGGCGCATGTGTGGTTTCCGACGTCACCGCTCAAGGCAATCAAAGCGAAAGCGCCGGCTGCGAATGTGACTTTTGACTCCGGTGCCGATCCAGCGACTGCGGCCGCAGCAGCCAGGCAGGCCGACGTTGCCATCGTCTTCGCACATCAGTGGATGAGCGAAGGCATGGATCTTCCCGATCTTTCCTTACCGGGAAAACAGAATGCATTGATCGAGCAAGTAGCTGCAGTGAATCCGCGCACCATTGTGGTTCTCGAATCGGGAACGGCGGTGACGATGCCGTGGCTCGATCGCGTGAGCGGCATTGTTGAAGCGTGGTATGCGGGCAGCAAAGGCGCCGACGCGGTGGCGAACGTACTCTTCGGCGATGTGAATCCAAGCGCAAAGCTGCCGATTACTTTTCCGCGCAGCGAACAAGACTTGCCGCATCCAAAGCTGGCGGTTCCACCGCCGAATACCGGAGGTCCTGACACCTTCCGTCATCCGGAGCTCGCGAAGGCGACCTTCGCCGTCAACTACGACGAGGGCGTGAAGGTCGGATACAAGTGGTACGACGCCGAGAACAAGCCGGTCCTGTTCCCGTTTGGGTACGGCCTCTCCTATACGACGTACGCCTACAGCGATCTCAGCGTGAGCCCGGGAAATGAGACCACCGTCTCTTTTGCAGTCAAGAACACCGGCCCCAAAGCGGGAGAGGAGATCGCAGAAGTGTATGCGAGCTTGCCGGAGAGCGCGAACGAACCTCCGAAGCGGCTGGTCGGATTCAGCAAAGTTCACCTGGATCCCGGCGAGAGTAAGCAGGTGACGGTTCGCGTGCCGGCAAAATATCTTTCCGTCTTCGACGAAGCGCAAAACGGATGGAAGCTCGTGCCGGGCAGCTACACCTTCCGTGTTGGGGGTTCATCACAGGATTTGAAACTCGAACAATCGGTCGAGTACTAGCATGTTTGGTTCTTGGTGGAAGCCTCCGACTTAGAGAGCAAAGACAGAACCGCCGGCGGTAGCCGGTGGGTCGGAGGTCGCCCGAAAGCCGGACTCCGAGTGCGATGACACTGCGGGCAATTGCGCAGAAGCGCAGCTGCAACACCTGCAGCTGTCCCCACCGCTTAGACCCCAGCAAGTGCGGCGATTGCTGGGGACCCCGCCGGTTCGGACGCGTCATTTACCACCGCTGAGCTGAGCCAGTGCTCTCTCGCATTCAGCCAAAGCTTCAGCAGTCGCCTGGGGAGCATCTCTCTCGGTTGAAATCACTGCATGTTGAGATTCAAGCTGCTTCCACATCCTCATGCTTTCCTGGAGGCTGCCGTAAGCTTCTTGCCAGAGTTGGCGTTTGCGCGCAACCGTCTTCGATCTTCGCGCCAACGAGGAGTATGCCCGGCCTGCTTCGAGGTAGACCTCTCCTCGAGCAGCGATCGCGCTCTTATCGGAAGGATCGTCCTGAACTTCCTTGTCCCAAGTGCTCACCGCAGTTCGCAGATGTTTGAGGCCTGAGCTGACCTCGTGCTGATCGATCTCCAGTTCTCCCAGTTGTGCAGAAAAAAATGCAAGGTCCTGCAGCACAGAATTATTGAGTGGATCCGCGCGTCGAATGCTTTCAAGCGCATCAGCGCCTTTGTAGTACGCTGCCAGAGCTCCTCGAGGATCTCCCATCTCGTTGAGGATGCGTCCGAGATACATGTTTCCCTGGCCCAGATACCGGAGGTAAGTCTGATTTTGCGGCTCCGATGCCGCTAAGGAGGACATTGTGCGGACGGCCTTACGTTGATAGAGCAAAGCGCGATCAAAGTCCCGCTGGTTCAGCAGAATCTGCGCCACACTTCCGTACGACCCAGCGAGACGCAGTTGCGTCGCGATCCGAGCGCGAGCATCCTTCGGCTGCAGAGATTCCCGAATTGAAATGGATCGTAGCTCGTTCTCCACGGCTCCTTCAGAATCGCCGCTGTCTGACAATGCCATGCCGAGGTAGTAGTAATCACCCGCGATTCGATTGAGGATGCGCGCGTCCGTCTGTGCATTGGGCAACTGCTGTAGTAGCTCTAAAGATTTCCGATAACTGATCAGCGCCTGCGGATAATCGCGTGCATTGGCAGCCATTGATCCGACGCGATCGTAAATATCGGCTAAATCCTCTTTGGCCTGGGGATCGTTCGGTCGCATCCGCGCAATCGATTCCCGAATCTGCAACGACTTCCTGTAGCTTTCGAGGGCTCCGTGCGTGTCTCCCAAATTGGCATCGACGGAGCCGCCCTGTACGTCGCCGATGCGCTGATATGCGGTCGCAAGTTCACGCTGCAGGCCGATATCAGTGCTCGCATCTTTCGAGAGCGCATCGAGATACTGGAGCGCTTTGCTGACAACGAGCTTGCGCGCGGGAGTCGCGCCGGGAAGATCCCTGATCGAATCATGGATTTCGAACATCAAAGAATTGGCGAGACTGCGCAGATCATTAAATCGCCGTTCCGCCATTGCGCGTTCCGCCTCGGCTTTGCGATCGGCGCGCACCACAAGCGCCAGACCGACACTGAACAACATGAAAACCAGCGCCGCGGTCGCTACTCCCACTTTGTGCCGGCGCACAAACTTTGCGCAGTGATACAGGAGCGTATTCTGATGCGCAATGACAACCTCGCCGCGCAGGTGATGCGCAACATCCTCAGAGAATTGCGCGACCGAGCTGTAGCGGTCATCTGGTTTCTTCGCTGTGGCCTTGGCAATAATACTTTCCAGATCGCCGCCCAGGCGCTGCACGAGCTTTTCGATTGTGAGTTGGCGTAAAGCTCCGATGCTCAAAGCTGTCTGCTCGGACGACGCGCGGTTCACAACTTCGCTTGGGCGCTCCAGATCCTCCTGAAGAATGGCTTGCTGGCGGCGCGCGGGAGAAGTAAAGCGCTCGTAGGCGTAGCGGCCAGTCAGCAACTCATATAGGACGAGGCCAAGTGAATAGACGTCGGTCGCCGTCGTCACCAGTTCACCGCGCAATTGTTCGGGGCTGGCATAGGCTGGAGTCATCGCACCCAATGTCTGCGTCTCGGCATCACTGCCGACGATTTTCGCGATGCCGAAATCCAGCAGCTTCGGCTCGCCCTCGCGCGTGACCAGAATGTTGGCCGGCTTGATGTCACGGTGAATGACAAGGTTCTGATGAGCGAAATGCACCGCCGAGCAAATCTTCTGAAACAGCGCCAGTCGTTGTTCAATCGAGAGGCGGTGCGTGTCGCAATATCGCGTGATGGTTTCGCCTTCGACGAACTCCATCACCAGATACGGCGAGCCATCTTCATGCGTTCCGCCATCGAGCAAGCACGCAATATTCGGATGCTCCAGATTCGCGAGAATCTGCCGTTCGTGGCGAAAGAGCTCCGCACTTCGGCGAGAGAGACCGCGGTCAACCAGCTTGATTGCAACTCGCTTTTCGTATGCGTCGTCCGCGCGAACCGCGCGATAGACGCCTCCCATCCCGCCGTGTCCGATCTCGGCTTCGACGCGATAAGCGCCGATTCTGCGTCCAATGACAGGCGGAACAAATCCAGCGGCAGCGAGATTCGAGCCAAGCTCCTCGGAAAACTTTTCGAAATGCTGAGCCTCAGTCGCTTCATGCGCTCGCAGAAGATCTTCGAGGTGCAGACGAAGATTTGCATCGTTGCTGCACGAGCTGTCGAGGAACGCGCTTCGCTGTTCCGTGGGAAGTTCAATCAGGGTAGCCAGCAGAACGCGGGCACGCCCCCAGTTTTCCGGCGTCCATTGCTGTCGCGTCGCTTCATTGGCCACTGGCTGCCCCTCGGCCTTTTCCCTGCGCAGCGAGCGTCATCTGTTGCAGAAGCCACGCACGCGCGGTGATCCAGTCGCGTTTCACAGTGGCGGGGGACATGCCCAGTACTTCGGCGGTGTCCTCAATGGAGAGACCGGCGAAAAAGCGCAGTTCCACAATGGTGCTCTGACGAGCGTCGAGTTTGGCGAGATTTGTGAGCGCCTCGTTGATCGCGAGCACATCCAGAGGCCGCTCGGCCACGAGACCTATTTTGGAGTCGAGTTCGATCTGCACGCCGCCATCCCGCTTCTGCGCCTGCTTCTCGCGCGCGTGATCTACCAGCACCTGCCGCATGATTCCCGCAGCCAGAGCGAGAAAGTGCTTGCGATCGAACACCTTGTTCGGAGGATGCTCTGCGAGTCTCAGATAAGCTTCATGAACCAATGCCGTGGTCTGCAGCGTGTGATTGCCGCGTTCGTGGCGCAGTCGATTGTGCGCCAGGCGGCGAAGCTCGATGTAGACGAGCGGGACCAGCGACTTGAGCGCTTCCTTGTCGCCATCGGTCCAGCGGATCAGAAGCTGGCTCAGGCCATCCGACGGACGATCCTGTGCCGCAGACATAAGGGCCTACTCCGAGGCACAAAAGTATCCACTGAATTCTGGGTAAGTCAATGGTTTGCAGGTGGTTGGCCGATCAAATTTCAACCTGATCGCCTCTGCTGTGTGCAGACTTTTGCAACTTTCCACGGGATGATGAGCCATTCTTGTTAATTCTTCCGCTTATATTAATGAACCAAATTCCAAAAATCTGGCCGAGTATTGCAACCTCGGTTTGTGAGGCTGTATGCAGGAGAATCCTTTGCCGCCATCGAGTCAGGCAGGAAATTCACATCAACTGAACGGAGATAGACGAAACGCAAATGAGCTGCAGCAACTGCTGCTGCTGATCGCAGAATTGCGAAAGAACTACGGTGCAGAAAGCTCCGTCTCGTTTGGAGATTAGTGCAATTCGATCTCCGACACCGACTGAAATGCAGGAAGCGGCCGCAGCTGCGAGGCATTCAAACACGGTACTCGTTTCAATGCGTGACGCCGGCGGCGGTGTGCATCGCTTTCCCGTGCACGCTGGCGATCACCACTCCGTGTGGAGCCAGTCGAAGCTTCCTCAAGTTGATTCGTTTTAGCTGGCGATCAGTCGACAGCAGCACCGTTGCCGTTGACGTTCCTATTTTGGAACTGTCCAAAGCAATCGTCTGCGGCTGCGCGGAAAAGTTCAGGATCACTACCGTCGCGGCTGTCGGCGATTTTCTTAAGTACGCCATGATGTTCGGGTCGGTATCAGTGAGCGAGAAGTAGCTGCCGCCGTAGAAGGCAGGATTGCTGCGGCGAAGTCTAATCAGCCCGCGGTACCAATTCAGAACTGAATTCGGATCTTGCGACTCGGTCGCAACGTTATGAGTTGGATAGTTCGCATCCACCGGCAGCCAGGGAGTGACGCCCTTGTTGAATCCGGCGTTCACTGAAGTGTTCCACTGCATCGGGGTACGCTCTCCATCGCGGCCAATCTCCTTCGGCCATCCCTTTTTGCCGATCACATCTTTTACGTCTTCCACGCGCTTAGGATCGTTGTTCTCCATGCCGATCTCTTCGCCGTAGTACATGATCGCGCTGCCGCGCAGAGTTAGATAAAGCGCTGACATCAGCTTCGCAATCTGATCTTTGTTCTCGCCGTTGCCGTAGCGATCGACGTAGCGCCGGATATCGTGGTTGCTGAGCACGTAAACCGGCCATCCATGCACTGGATTCGCCTCAATGGCCGCGACCTTCTGCCGGAATTCGTTGGCATCGAGCGTCTTTACCTTCGTGAAGTTAAAGTACATCGGCATCTGCAGCTCGTCGTTATTAGGCCCGTAGTATTCGGCGAGCTGTTCGGGCGTATCCGTCCAGGTCTCCCCGATCAGAACGCGTCCGGGAAACTCGTTGGCGACCTTTCGCAGGTTGCGCAGCTCGGCGTGGACCTCCGCCGGACTGTGATCGTGGATGTGCTCCTGCATCGGCATGCCATAGGCATCGGCTCCCGGAAGGGGAGGATTGTCGGTGAGGTTCGGATCTTCGAACAAGGTGTCCACGGCATCGAGGCGAAAGCCGTACACACCGCGCCGATACCAGAAGCGCGTGACATCAAACATCTCCTGCTCGACCTTCGGATTGCGCCAGTTCAAGTCCGGCTGCTGCGGATAGAAAAAGTGGTAGTACCACTGGCTGGTGGTGTCGGAGTAAGTCCAACTCGGGCCGCCGAAAGTTGAGGTCCAATTATTCGGAGGCTGGCCCGGCCCTTTGCCGTCGCGCCAGATATAGTAGTCCCGATATGGGTTTGTCTTCGATTTCTCCGATTCCAGAAACCAGCGGTGCTTATCTGAGGTGTGATTCACCACGAAATCGAGAATGACTTTGATGTTGCGCTTCTTCGCTTCCGCCACCAGGCGGTCGAAATCGGCGAGCGTGCCGTATTGTGGATCGATGTTGCGATAGTCGGAAACGTCGTAGCCGTAATCCACCTGCGGCGACGGAAAACACGGAGTAATCCAAATGGCATCGACGCCCAGCTTCGCCAGATGGTCGAGATGCTGTGTTATGCCATTCAGATCGCCGGTGCCGTCGTTGTTCGAGTCGCCATAGCTGCGGGGATAGACCTCGTAGACGACCGCGTGCTTCCACCAATCATTGCTGGCAGCAAACTTATTGGCCGGCATTACTGGACCGGAGGTCTTGTGGGAAGGAACTTGAGGGCTGGCAAAGAATGAGAAAACCAGACAGAAGGAAAGCAATATGCGTTGCATAAGGCCGACTCCGCTTGACGTAGAGCGCCTTAGTTTAAATCAGAGCGGACCCGGAGCAACGGAGACTCCAGACCGAGCGGCGGAGTACATCGAAATGCGACCCGCCGCTTTCCCACGTTGGTCTGGAATTCTGGCCGGCTTACTTGGCTGCGACTGCGGCGCACATTCTCTCTTCCATCTCGGCCGGAGAGACGTCTTCGACATGAGTGGCCAGCATCCAGTTGTGGCCGAACGGATCCGTCAGCCGGCCAAAGCGATCGCCCCAAAACATGTTCTGCAGCGGCACGGTCTGTCGCGCGCCGGCATCGAGAGCGCGCTTGAAGGAGGCATCAACGTTGTCCACGTACAGGAAAATTCCAGACGTAGTTCCGTTCAAGCTCTCCGGAGCCTTGGCCTCACTGCACGGCGATTCATCGCCAAGCATAATGGGCGAATTGCCAATTCTGATCTCCGCGTGCCCGATCTTTCCATCGGGTCCGTTCATGCGGAATATTTCGACCGCGCCGAACGCCTTCTTATAGAAATCAATCGCTTCCGAAGCGTCTTTCAAGGTGAGATACGGGGTGGCGGTGTGATAACCATCAGGAATCGGTTTTACAGAGTTGCTCATGGTCGTCTCCTCAAATTCGTCTTAAGAATTCCCATTTCTGCCGGGTTCATCTGTACGACGGGCGGTATGGCGGAAATCGACAAGGATGACAACTTTTTTGAAACAAAAGTTCGCCAACATTATCAGCAGCCGAAGACCGGAGCGCGACAGAACGCGTGCGGGTTTTTGCTAATGCAGGAATAACGCTAACGATGAGTAAGACTCACCATGACTCGACGAACAAAGTGAAGGTCCCGACAGCCGAACAGCGAATCCCAGGGGTGTAAGGCGGAGAATACATCGCGAGAACAATCGAGCCCTAGCAAGAGCGTATCAACACATGTGCATAGATATTGTCGCTTGTGAGCGATGACTCCACGCTTAACCGATCTTAGTCATCGTGAATGTCCCGCTCGTACATCCGGATGCTCCGGTTGGAAAGCTAAACGTGCCAGTAGCGCTGGTACTGAGGTAAGCCAAACTTCCAGTTCCCATAATGGTCCCGTTGGAGGATCCTGACACAAATCCGACTGAAACATTCAAATTGGAACTCGCAGTCGACGTGACTTGTCCCGTGACGGTGAAGCTGGTCCCCGTCGAGGCAATCGCTGGAAAGCAAGATCCTGAGGGGTTATTCACGGCGGTGACCGTCCCATTCAATGAATTCCCATTCTGGCTAAAGTTGATCGTCAGCGTAGTTGTCGGAATCGTCGAGCCCGCAGCGAACGCCGCGTTCCATGTGCCGGTGACAACCGCTGTCTGATTGGCTCCGGGCATCGAGGAAGAATAATTTCCGCAGGCGCTCAATCCCGCCGCCGCAAACACGAGCAAGAACCTTAATACCTTCACCGTCGTAGCTCCCATTCATTCAAATGCTAAGGAACTTTTCCTCGATTGCACCGGTTTTGTGACGAGGCGGACGGGACGAATACCTCAGAAGGAATGAATTCATCAACACACAACCTGTTCAATCGAAAAGATTTTTGCGACCTGATAGTTCCGATTTGGATTTTTAATCGGTCGTTCACCAGTTCTGGCTAATCTAATCCGCGTATGAGCGAATTGATATTGAAACGCTATATTTTTGCCAGCGATTTTGATCAAACCCTCACGTTCAACGATTCGGGATACGTGCTCAGCGAAATGCTGGGAATTCCGACGGAAGAGTTCGAGCGCAAGGCGCAGGGAATGGCGAGGTTGAATCTGGTGCAGCAGGGCGCGGAGCTAGCTTATCTTCTGCTGCACGATCCTGAGTTCAATTCCAGGGTGCGCAAAGAGCACCTCTATGAAGTAGGCAGGCAGATTCGGCTGAAAGAAAACATCAAGCTGCTCTACAACATTCTGGAGAGCGGAATCGAAGGCTATCACTTCGACTTCTATGTATTATCTGCTGCGCCTGCGGAAGTGATCTATTCGGCGCTCGAAGCAATAGTTCCGAAGCATCACATCTTTGGCACGAATTTTGTCTATGACGCGGAAGGCCGCATCGAGCGTTTGGAGCGCGCAACCGCCGGATATGGCAAGGTTGCCGTTCTGGATCAGTTGCAGACTTCACTACAGATCGCACCAGATCACATCGCGTACGTCGGCGATGGCAGCTCAGACATCCACGTGATGCTGCACGTGAACACGCGCGATGGATTCACGATCGCAGTGTCAGAAGCCAAGCACGTTGCGCATATTGCCAAGCGGACACTGCTCAGCAGCAGCGCGTTAGCGGTGCTCGCTCCCATTCTGGAAGAGATCGCCGGCTGGCCGCGATTGAAGATTCGCCAATTATTCGAATCACACGGGCTGCTCGTTCAGGAATGGGACCAGGTCCGCACCGACTGGCTCACTCTTCGCTCACTGGAAGCCGAGACGGCGCAAACGGCCACCGTATAAAACAGAGCTAACAACCGCTCCAGCTAGTAGCTTGGAAAAAGCCGTTAGTAGCCGGATGGTAGAGAAGAAATTAAAGTAGCAGATGATGGCACCATCTCGACAGCCCGTCGCAATGAGAGTCCCACAAAGCCAAAAGGCGTCGCAATTTTGTGCCCTTCACGAGAACCCCGGGACATTCATCATTCCGAATTCTTGGGATGTTGCCTCCTCGCGCCTGCTTGCCGGATTCGTTTTTCGGGCGCTCGCGACATCGAGCGCTGCTGCGGCTTCGGTGGTTGGGCGGCGAGATCATGAGTTGTCACGGGATGAGGCGCTAGCGCACTCGCGCATGATCGTTGGAGCAACCAATCTGCCGGTTTCGGCCGATTTGGGAAACGGCTTTGGCGATTCTCCGGAGGCTGTCGCTGAGACCGTTCGCCTTGCGGCGGAAGCTGGGTTGGTGGGATGCACGATCGAAGATGCTACCGGAAACCAGGAGCACCCCTTCTACGATTTCGAACTCGCCGTGGAACGAATCGCTGCTGGAGCGGAGGCTGCGCGCACGCTGAAGTTTCCCTTCATGCTCACAGCACGAGCCCACAACTTTCTCTTTCCCAACCCGAGTCTCGACGACACAATTACCCGCCTACAGGCATTCGAGAGGGCTGGCGCTGAAGTTCTTTTTGCTCCCGGCCTGCCGGATATCGCTTCAGTTGGGACCGTCTGCTCGGCCATTTCGAAGCCGTTCAACTTTATGGCCGGCATTCAAGGACAATCCTTTCCCGTTTCAGAACTTGCCGCCGCAGGCGTGAAGCGTATTAGTCTTGCGACCTCTCTCTATCGCGCAGCGATGACTGGCCTGCTCGACGCTGTACGCGAGGTAAAAGAAAAAGGCGAGTTTACCATCATCGCACAATGCGTCACCACGGCAGAGTTGAACGCCATCATGCAGATCTGACGGGTTTGTGTCCACAAAGTCCACAGAGTCCAGTTCGTCAACCGTGAACTCAGTGGACGTTGTTGACACAGTTGACGCTCTAGTTCTGCTTGGCCGCCTTCTCTGCCAGCCTGCGCAGGAAGAAGAACCGCGGGTTCACATGCTTCGCAATGTCAGGCAGGAACTCGTTCATTAAGTTCCATGCAGCATCGGAGCCGATGCTCACGAAAATCCGGGTTGAAATCGCGCCCGGATTCTCGTCCCGCTCGAAGTGATAACTGGTTTCGAGCAGTGCCGAGGAGGTGGTGCCCGCAAATTCGGCATAGTTGAACATCGGGTTCCCGAAATCGGAACGCGCGATCACTACGCGCGAGAGCGCATAGAAAATCCGCTTGCCTGTGCTCGATCCCGGATCGCGATGGTAGTGCGGATCCTGATGCGCCAACGAGGAGACAAGAAAGGTAGAGAAAAACTCGTTTAAGCCGTCGTCGGCCATCGACATGCCAAAACGTTTGCCGAAGCCGCTCCATCCGGTCCCGAATGCCGATGTGGGACTGCTGGTCGCATTCGAAATCTCGGAGTCAAGCGCTGTCCCGCCGATATTGATTGGATCAGAAAAGTTTCTAAGTGCCAGCCGGAACTTGCCTCCCGGAGTCAGCGGCGGATTGTGCCAAAGATCTTCACTTTCGATCCGGCTTTGCAGCTGCCCCGCGAGATGCGCAAGATGGTCGCAGTTACGGCTGTTGGCGACAGCGTAGGTCGGAATTGGCGACTCGATGGTCGCTGCCGACCCCGAATTGGGACTGAACGACTGTGCCGAGAGTTCCTTTATCGCATCCGTTGAAAGGAAGAATGCCGCGACAAGGATGATGGGTAAGGCACGACGAGACGCACCACATTGACGATGGGAAGCTAGGGTGAGTTTGAGTTTCAGCAACAACTCGTCCTGGAGCGCGGCGGCCATGGCTCTCTTTTATGCGCGAACTGCTGTTCTTTTACAAGATGACCGAAGGCTTGTAGCAGGATGTACAGAGGCCAGACCGCAATCTAGCCTCTGCTCAACCGGACCTAGCGCGGGTTCTCATCTTTCACGATTGCCTTCGCAGTCTCCGCCGTATGGTCATCGGCCTTCACTGAAGAGTCAGCTGTAGTCGCAGGAGCGCTCTTCGCCGTCTCAACCGTTTCCGTTTTGTTGTCGGATTGAGTCTCGGCGGTCTCCACTACTTGGTTCTCCTTCTTGGACTCGATCTTCACCGTCGCCAGGATCCTCTCCAGCTTAGTGAATACGTCCTTGTGCTCGGATTTCGAGGCAGCATCCGCTTCCTGCTTGGGTTCAGCATTCACCAACATGCCGAACTCGTAGCAGACGCCTTTGTCCGCCGCGGCTCCCGCAACAAAGCGATGATAATAGCGGATCACGCTCTGGTCGTTCTGCTTATCAAGCTCGGAGTACTCCACGCCATGGAAGCTGGTCTTCAATCCCGGCGTAGATACTGGCTGCTGATTGGCGGAGTCGTCGGTTGAGAACTGGTCCGACCCGGTTTGGGAATTGGCGGGAAACTGGCTGCATTGATCCGCTGTCAGTTCGTTGTTGATGTTCAGAAGAAAGAGATCGCCCATTTCGTCTTTTTTATTGCCGGGCAATTCGATCGACGCGAGCGTCAACCCACCGGGACCGACATAGCTCATCGGCAGGCGGTCTTGTGAGGTCGAGCCCTTCTCAGCTTTCTCTCTCGCCTTCAGGGTAGCCTTGCGCGGATAGACCAAGGAAACACCAGAATCGGAGTCGTTAAAGGTGCGGACCGAGGCTCTCCTCACTGGACCCTTGACCGAGCTCTTCTTTCCCACCTCCGGCTGGTTGACCGCGACTGGGATCGTGCTCGGCGCCGTCTCCGCGAGGTTCTGGCTTGAAACGCTCTGCGAACTCGGCTGGTTCTGGTTGGCACTCTGGTTGTTGTTCTTGCTCTTTCCGCACCCGGCAGTGCCGAGGGCGAAGGCGGTAATCAGCAAAGCCGTGAATGAGGCAAGCACTGCTTTGCCGCTGAGAACGACGCGCGTCACCGCGTTGGCCGCGCCGTTCATTGAAGTTGAAGAAATCAGGTTGAAGGGTTTCACGTTGTCACCTCCGCTGCTTGCGCAGTCGCCATCAGAGGTGCAACGCGGCTTCCAACAAGAAGTGTATTGATTTCAAGTAAGTTAGCAGGCAATCGTGGGTCGCAGCGCGTTTCAGCCGATACACAGCCGTGTCACGGCACACACAAAACTCGTGAACCAGTGGCTTCTCGTACAATCCGGCTATGGCGACCGATCGCGAAATTCTCACACGCATTGCGCGACAGCCGAACCAGGCCGCCGGGTTCAAGCAGCTCGTGCGCGAGCTCCGCTTGAGCGGCGGGCCGGAGCGGCGCGATCTGGAACATCGTCTGCAAAAGCTGATCGATCGCGGCGAACTGGTCAGCACCGGACGCGATCGCTTTGCCCTGCCCACGGCAGCAGCGAAGAAAAATCTCATTGCAGGCGAGCTGTCCGTCCATCGCGACGGCTATGGATTCGTACGTCCGCGCGATCCGGCGGTGCGCGACCGCATTCAGGGGGATATCTATATCTCTCCGCGGGACATGAACGCCGCCATGAGCGGCGATTCGGTACTGGTCGAACTCGGCCCAAGTCGCGGCGACGGACGCGCCGAAGGCGTGATTGTGAAGGTCATGGGCCGCGCTCATCCGACGGTCGTCGGCACGTTCCATTATGGCGATCGTTACAACTACATTCAGCCAATGGACGACCGTTTGGCCGATCCGGTCATGATTCCGCGCGGAATGGAAGTTCCCGAATCGGCACCACGGGTAGACCACGCGCCTTCACCGCACGCTCCCGGGCGCGAATCTCGCCATCGTGTGATCGGCAAAGAAGCGCGGCGCTCGCGGCAGGCCGATCTCGAAGGCATGGTGGTCGATGTAGAAATTATCCAGTGGCCCTCAGGCACGCAGACTGCGCGTGGCAAAGTGATTGAGGTGTTGGGTTTTGAGAACGATTTCGGAGTTGACGTCGAGATCGTCATTCGCAAGCACCATATTCCACATGTTTTTCCAGCCGAAGTGCTGGAAGAAGCTGAGGCATTCACGGCAGTGCTGGAGCGGCGCGAGGTCTCACGACGCAACGATTATCGCGATCTGCCGATGATAACCATCGATGGCGAAACTGCGCGCGATTTCGACGATGCCGTGCTCGTACGCAAGTTAGCCGACGGCAACTACGAGCTGCAGGTCCACATTGCTGATGTCGCTCACTACGTAACAGATGGCTCAGCTATCGATGCGGAAGCCAGCATGCGCGGAACATCGGTCTACTTTCCGGATCGAGCCGTGCCCATGCTTCCGCTCGAACTCTCAACGGATATGTGCAGCCTGCGTCCGCAGGTCGAGCGCCTCGTGCTCTCCTGCGTCATGGAAATCGACCATGCCGGTGAGATCGTCGGCTACGAACTGCACGAAGGCGTGATCCGCTCCGCGGCTCGCATGACCTACAACGAAGTGCAGGCCATTCTTGACGGCGATCCGAGCATGCGAAAGCAATACGCGCACCTGGTAAGCGAGTTTCAGCGCATGGAGGAACTCGCGAAAATTCTCAATCGCAAGCGCGAAAAGCGCGGGTCCATCGATTTCGATATGCCCGAGCCAGTGATCGAATTCGATGAAGCCGGGCTCATGCGCGGTGTCACGCGCTCGGAACGCAAGTTCTCGCACCGCATCATCGAAGAGTTCATGCTCGCAGCGAATGAGTGCGTCGCGGGATACCTGGAGGGCCACGACATTGCTTCGCTCTATCGCATTCACGAGAAGCCTGACGCAAAGAAGGTCTACGATTTTGAGCTGCTAGCCGCAGCTTTTGGATATTCGCTCGGTGTAGGCGCTTTGCCGATAAAGCGATTTCAAACGCGCGGCGAGCGTCGCGAGCGCCATGGCAGCGGACGCAATCCTCGCCAGCATGAAATTCCCGAAGACGTACACATAACGCCGCGCATGTACCAGAAGCTCACGCAGAAGATTGCCGGGAAGCCGGAAGAGCGAATTCTTTCTTACCTGATGCTGCGCTCGCTGAAGCAGGCGCGCTACTCAGAAGAAAACGAAGGGCACTTTGCGCTGGCCGCGCCGACGTATACGCACTTTACCTCGCCCATTCGCCGCTACCCTGATCTGATTGTTCACCGCATTCTCAAAGCAGTACTGAACGATGGACAAAATGGACCAAGTGGACAGGATGGACATGGACAACGTGGACCCGGGCGCCATCACCCGGGTGTTTCGCACTCAAGCGAAAGTGCCTCCCCCTGGTCAAAGCGCAGACAGAAGGATGAGAAACAAAAGAACCACCTAACCGAAATCATCCCCCTCGACGAACTTCATGACATCGCCGTCGACTCCAGCATGACCGAGCGCCGTGCCGACGAAGCCGAGCGCGAGCTGATCGAGTGGAAAAAGATCAAGTTCATGCAGGACAAAATTGGCGACGAGTTCCCGGCGTTGATTGTGAGCGTGACAAAGTACGGGCTCTTCATCGAGATTGAAGACCTCTTCGTCGAGGGATTAGTGCCAATCGGATCGCTCTCGGACGATCGTTACACCTATCGCGAGAATACGCGGGAGATCATCGGCGACCGCTCTGGACATGCATACTCGATCGGCGATCGCGTGCAGGTAATTCTCGATCGCATTGACCGCGCCCAGCGGAAGCTGCAGTTCGCCATTCTTGAGGAACAACGAAAGACGGAGAAGCGAGCACGGAGGTCGCAAAGGTAAAGGAGTAAGGTCACGAAGCAGCTTTGTGACCTCCTGTTTTGCCTCCGTGACCTTCGTGTTCGCTCTTCCCCGGTTCTTGTAAAATTGTTTGTTTAGCCACGGAGGAAAGTAGAAGCAGATGGCACATATGGTGCGGTGCGTGAAGTATGGCCGGGAGATGCAAGGCCTCGACGAGCCGCCTTTCGACAACGAACTCGGCCAAAAGATTTACGAGAACGTCTCGAAGCAAGCGTGGGCTGATTGGGGCGAGCACCAGAAGATGTTGATGAATGAGTACCGGCTGCAGCCCTGGAAGAGAGAAGCGCAGGAGTTTCTGGCGCAGCAACTGCAGGCGTACTTCTTCGGCGAGGGTTCTCAATTGCCGCAGGAATACGTCCCGCCCTCACGATAGACATTGGCAATCGCTCCCCCACCAATAATCGAACTGCGTCCGCAGCAGGTCTCTGTCCATACATGGCCCGAAGTTCTTCGCCGCTACTGGCCGGCGTGGCTGGCTATTTTTGTCATCTTCTGCTTCGTCTATTTAGGGTCGCTGTCTTCGCCTGCCATCTTCGACGACGCCGATGCGACGCACGCGGAAGCCGCGCGCGAAATGGCCACG
>DATEMI010000103.1:0-6764 GCA_035275665.1 Terriglobales bacterium
ATCCAGATCCGCGAGCGCGATCTCTCGGGACGTGAGTTGACCGAATTGGGAAAACGAGCTGTCGAAATCGTCCGTAAGGCAAACCCGTCAGCGAAGGTGTTGATAAATTCCCGATCTGACGTTGCCATCGCCTGCCGAGCCGACGGCGTACATCTGCGCTCCGACGACATCTCCGCGGCGGAAGCGCGCGCCATCTTCATGCACGCCGGAGTGGTTCGTCCGGTGATCGGTGTTTCCTGCCACACAGCGGCAGAAGTCGAATTAGCCGAAGGCCATGGAGCCGACTTCGCTGTCTTCGGCCCGGTATTCGAAAAAAAAGATGAGGTGAGGGAGAAAGGAATTTCAGCGCTCCACGCCGCCTGTGATCGCCGTGCCGGCAAGTCGCCAATGCCGGTCCTCGCGCTGGGAGGCGTTAACGCAGAGAATGCGATCGCATGTCTTCAGGCCGGGGCCGCCGGAATTGCGGGCATCCGGCTATTCCAAAATGGGAAGGTCGAGCAAGTCGTTTCGCAGCTGCGCAAACTCGCCGCGTAAGCACCCTTCGCCCATTTTCACCCGCTCCAGGCGCGAGGAACACGGCCAGAAGCCGACAAACCCTTTGCTATAATCACAACAGTCGCTCTCACCCAAGTGGCGCTATCGTCTAGGGGTTAGGACGGAAGATTCTCAATCTTCAAACCCGGGTTCGATTCCCGGTAGCGCTACCAATGATCCTTCATCAGTTACCTCCTGCTAAACTGCATTCGTTTTGCCTTCCAATGACACCTCTGATGCGCCGCTGGCTCCTGGGCTCTACGTCGTCGCGACTCCCATCGGGAATCTGGAGGACATCACGCTGCGTGCGCTGCGCGTGCTCCGCCAGGCCGACCTCATTGCATGCGAGGACACGCGCCACACGCAGCAGCTGTTGAACCATTTTGAGATCGAGACGCCGACGCAGAGTTATCACCAGCACAACGAATCGGTTCGAGCGCAGGAGCTTGTCGAGAAAATCGAAAATGGAGGACGGATCGCGCTCGTCTCGGACGCCGGCATGCCGGGGATTTCCGATCCCGGAGAACGCGTCATTCGTGCCGCTCTGGATCGCGGACTGAATGTCGCCATTGTGCCCGGCCCCTCAGCGCTGATTTCCGCATTGGTCGCCAGCGGACTTCCTACCGAGTCATTCCGTTTCGTCGGCTTTTTGCCGTCACGTTCCGGGGAGCGTCGCAGCGCGCTCGAAGGGTTGCGAGATGCTCGCGAGACGCTTGTCTTTTATGAAGCGCCTCATCGCATTTCCGAAATGGTGGCCGATCTGGAACGCACATTCGGGAAAGAGCATCGCATCGTCCTCGCGCGCGAACTGACCAAGGTGCATGAAGAGTTCCTGCGCGGAAGCGTTGCCGAGATCGCGAGTGAACTGCGGAAGAGAGAAAGCGTACGAGGCGAAATTACTGTAATCGTAGAGGGCAAACGCGCCGAACCGAGCCATGTGCCTCACGGCGGGGTGGCGGATCGCATTCGCGAACTGATCGCGGCAAATGCCTTCGATGAAAAATCAGCTCTCAAGCAGGCAGCCAAAGAGTTTGGGGTTTCGCGCAGCGAAGCCTACCGGGAGTGGCAGAGAGGAAAGAAGCAAAGCGGTAGCCGATAAGCCGGGTTGGTTGGCTGCAATGATAGGACAGAGCTGGACATGGTGGGCACTATGGACGCTGTGGACGAAGTTCCAGCTGGAACAACTTGGGGGTGCTCAGGAGTATCGCCTACTGCCTGTTGCCTACAGTCTACTGCTAACCGCGTTACCCTACTTACGCTCGAAATCCTTCATTTCACACCAGATATCGCCCATTCGCCGGGGTATTCCTTCAGTAATCTAGCGCCCCGAGGAAGCCCCGGATAGAGTCTTCAGCATCTCACCTTTTTCAAGGACTAATCGAATGCAGACGACAAAACCTGAGAAGCAAGTGAGCGAACTGAGCTATCACGGACCGTTGATTGGGATGAGGTCCACTCGTCCTCAGCCGGCCAATTCCAGCAACAAGAGCGAAACTGGAACCAAGAGATCTATCTAGCCAGCAGCCCTGCTAGCCGGGCTTGTGCCGACGCGTTATCGCATCCACCTGCGCGGTAGAGCACCCGATGATGCCATTCTTGAAAGGCAAGCGGCTACTCTCAAAACAAGACAAGATTTCAGGCAGGCGAGGTACGCTCATCGAGGGCGACTAGCTTGATGTTGGCTTTGCTTAACGCCGTGTAGGAGAGGGCTTGGAGGCCGTGGTGCTGGCCCCCAGGCTGCGTAGGCGGTCTCGAGCCTGCTGGGCTTCGAGGGATCGAGGGTACCGGGCGATGAGCGCGCGAAGTTCGCGGACTCCCGCATCGCGCTGATCGAGATTGATGTAGGCGTATCCCTTCTTGAGCTGGGCGGCGGCGGCTTTGTTTCCGCTGGGATACTGCTCGATCACCTTGTCGTAGTCCTGGACCGCTTGTTGATAATTACCCTGTTTGTATTCGATATCAGCAATGTAGTACTGCGCGTTCCCCGCCAGATCGGTATTGCCGTAGTACTTGAGGTAATCGGCAAACTCCTGTGCGGCCAGGTTGTACTTGGCGCCGTTGTAGTCGCTGATTGCATTGTTGTAGAGCACATCGGGCGGCGGAGCAGCAGCCTGTGGTGGCTGCTGAGGAGTAGCGGCCCCGGGCTGACCCGGTTGCGGAGCCTGGAGGTTCTGTTGCGCAGCGGACATATCGTCGAGTTGTTTGCTGACTTTGGCCAGCCTCGCTTTCAGCTCATCGACGGAATCATGCAGAGACTGTACCTGCGACGAAACCTGATCGATCTTGCTGCCCTGGTCCGTGGTCGTGGTCTGCAGCGAATGCGAGACGGCGTCGAGTGAGTTGGCCAGACGATTGAGCGTGTCGGTGTTCTGTTCCAACAGACTGCGCATCGCCCCAAAGCGCTCGTCGTTCGACTGCTGCAGGCGTGCGATCTGGTCCTGCAATGCCTGCACCTGCGTTTGCAGGGCGACCATGTCTTTGTTGGCAGCGAAGGCTGATGGCAACATCAGCCCTGCGCCAACGATCAATGCGATGAATTTAGTTTTCATGTGAGCCTGGTTTCTGCGAGTCACAACGTCCAAAGAACCCGCCTTACTACTTAGCATTACAACCTGTCATCCTGAGTCCGCCTTAGCGGACGAAGGACCTCCCGGAATGTTTCGAACTTAATTGCCGTATCGCGGCTCCCGGCCGAAGAGCCTCGAAAGAGCATTTAAGTCGGAAGCATCGCGGGAGATCCTTCGTTCGCCAAAGGCGGACTCAGGATGACAGGTCTAAAGAGCGACGCTTTCCAACTGGCACAAGCTCCTTTTTACAGACGCAAAGCTTCCATTAAAGAGACGTTCGCCAAAGGCGAACGTCTCTCGTGTTCCTACTGTCCTGCTAACACCAAATGGCCGCGGCGGTTTTGCTGCCAGCACTGTTCATTGGATTCGGTGCAGAACGGTTTTTCCTTGCCGAAGCTGGTGGTGGTGAGGCGATTCGCGGCCACGCCGGCCGAGATCAGCGCCTGCTTGGCTGACTGCGCGCGGCTGTCGCCGAGCGCCATGTTGTACTCAGTCGATCCACGCTCGTCACAGTGGCCTTCGATCAGCACCTTCCAGTTTGGATGCTGATTCAGGAACTGCGCATCCGCCTGCAAAGTGGCGTTGTCCTGCGGACGAATCTCGTAGCTGTCGTAATCGAAGAACGCGTCCTTGATGTTCTGATCGAACATCTGCTGGTCCGTCATCGAGGGCGGGGCTTCCTGCTGCACAACCGGAGCCGGACGAGAGACGGTAACGCGAGTGCTCGCCTCCTGCGTTCCGCCCGGACCAGTTGCCGTAAGGCGATAATTCGTCGAGTCGGTCGGAGTCACAGTTTGTGACCCATTCGCCTGCACTTTGCCAATGCCGTCAATCGAAACATCAGTGGCGTTTTCTGTCTGCCATGTAAGTGTCGTCGATTGTCCCGCGTTTACCGTCGATGGGTTCGCCGAAATGTTTGCCGTCGGCGCGGGTGGTGGCGGTGGCGGCGGCGGTGGTGGTGTTGGCTTTGGATGATGACAGCCGGCGATTAGAAACAGCACGGATAGCGTTGCGATCTGCGTCGCATGCATCCACTGAGTTTTCTTCACGTATCTCCTCCGAAACGTCGTTAATAATGGCCGAAAACTTCCTTTTTCACCACGGAGCCACGGAGAACACGGAGGAAAATGAAGTAAAATTTATGTCTCAAAACGGGAATGCCGAGATTCCCACGCTCCATTCCAATGTGTTTGTCTCCGTGTCCTCCGTGACTCCGTGGTGAATCAACTCTCTAAATCTACTTCCAACTCCAATTCGGCTGGGTGTTCTGCCCTGTATGAGTTAACTGTTGCTGCTGGGTGCCGTCGGCCAGCATGGTCCAAATCTGAGTTGTGCCCGTGCGATTGGATTGGAAGACGATGTGTCGTCCGTCCGGCGACCACGAAGGAAAATCGTTCGTGCCGGACTCGTGCGTCAATTGCGACCACTGTTTGCTGGCCACGTCCATTATATAAATGTCCTGCCCGCCGGGGACGCCGGGCCCGTATTTGCGCGACCACGCGAAAGCGAGCCACTGTCCATCGGGCGACCACGAGGGCGAAACCGCGTATCCCGTATCCGTCATGCGCTGCGGATTGGTTCCGTCAGACGCCATCGTGTAAATCTGCGGCAGGCCGGAGCGTCCGCTCACCCAGGCGATCTGCGCTCCCGTTTTGGGATTCCAGACCGGTGAGACATCCGGTCCGCGCTGTTCGGTGATCTGTTTCAGCTCCCCTCCGGCAGAATTCGAAACATAAATTTCCGGATCTCCTGTGCGTGAAGAAGAAAACGCGAGGTGCGAACCATCGGGCGACCAGGCCGGTGAGAGCGTTGTCCCGCCAATGCCGGGAAACGTGACCAGTCGATTCAGATCGAGCGAGTACATCCGGAGGTTGACGCTCTTCTTGCCGAGCTCGACAAAAGCGATGCGCGAATTATCTGGAGCAATGCGCGGAGAGAGCGATACTCCGCCAAGATGCGTGATCTGGTGTTCGCCGTATCCGTCGTAATCCATCATCCAGATTTCTTTCGAGCCTGAACGATTGCTGACGAACACGATCTTGCTCTCGGCAACGCCTGGAATCCCACCGCCCAGGCGGAAGATGATCTCATCGGCAAACTCGTGCGCGATAAGGCGAGCATTATCGGGCGTCGCTGATTCGTGATATTGCTTCCCTAATACTTGGGGAGCGACCGTGTTCTTCACGTCGTAGAGCCAGCCGTATACCGCGACTTGTCCTCCGGTTACGCCGAGATTCCCAAACGCGAGCATGGCCGCATTGGTCGGTGGATTGCCCCAGGCATCGAGCTTCTTTGGACACGTTGCCGGATTCACATCCCTCGTTCCCGGAGGCACATCGCACGCCGTCACTTCTTCCGGAGTGCCCGGAGTTTGAAGCGGATTGAAGCTCTTCGAGACCACGTCGAAGATGCCGGCGTTCTGCAGATCGGAGTAAAGGACCTGGTTGAACGTCGTGAGCAGCGTTGCGGAATTCGGATCTGCATTTGCCGGTTTGAAATCCGAAGCCGCAATGCGAACGCGCTCTACGCCTTTAGTTACGATGACCTGGACTTTGTCGTTTTGGGAAAAAGCTGATGAGGAAAGCAGTAGAGCGCAAACAATGATTGCACAATGCAGAAACGGGAAATGCTTCTTTAAAGCTGTCATTCTGAGCCCCTCTTTTCGGCGAAGAATCTCCCGCGATGCTTCGATCTGAAACGCTCTTTCAGGGCTTTTCGACAAAGAACTTCGACGTTGGAGAAGGAGCCAATACAGACTAAGTAAGTTCGAAATATCTCGGGAGATCCTTCGCCCAAAAGAACGGCTCAGGATGACAGAGCTTGAGATTACTGAATTTCCATGAGAGCTTTTTCTCAAATAGCCTTCTCCTTCATCTCTTATTAGCCTTCTCCTTCACCTTTTATTTGGCGTATATCGGAATTGCGATTCAACCGTAAGACTGCTGCCTCGATAGTCCATGGGCAGCGGCCCGAAAGTATCGATCCGTTGCAGAGTTCGCACTGCCGACGTGTCCAGCGAAGGCACTCCGCTCGACTCGGAAATGCGCACATTGGCCGGTTGTCCGTTGCGCGAGATGTCAAACGAAACAGTAACCGTCGCGTTCGGCATCACGTGAGGATCGACTTCGTATCTCAGCCAGTTCTGTGACAGCACTTGCGCTATTTGCCGCACGTAATAGGCATAGCGATTGCCAAAATCTCCCCCGACCAGACTCGATGCGGCGCCAACGCTGATGGAGTTATCGTTGGTGGTCGTGGTGAAATTCTGGCGCACCTGCCCACCTTGCCCGACCTGCACCTGATTCGTCGCCTGCTCAATCGGCTGCGGGCGCTCCTTAACGCGCTCCTGCTGCTTCTCTTTAGGCTTAATTTTCGTGGTTTGCGGGATTTCGACTGCCTTTGGCTCCGGCGGCGCAATTTCCTTCGGCTTTGGCTGCTCATGGGCTACGGCCTGGGATTCATTGGCTACGATGTTGTCAGTTTGGTTCTCGCGCGGCAGCGGTATCGAACTGGCACTGGCCAACGAAACGGAAATCGCATCGCCCAACTGGTTCTGATTGCCTCCCCACTCACGGCTGGAAAACCCTATCCATGCTCCGTAGGCGAGAATCAGCCAAACAATCGTTCCATGAAACAGAAGAGACGCGCTGATTGGGCCCTTCC
>DATEMI010000104.1:0-3613 GCA_035275665.1 Terriglobales bacterium
GCAGCTGCTCTATGCCCTCGATGAGCAGGTGCGGCGACACGAGTCCGAAGGGCGCGTCAGCAAATTTGAAAGCTGGGAATTTCTTTCCGCCGTGATCGATTCGCAGGGAATCTGCCGTGGCATCTGCGCCATGGATCTGCACTCGATGGAGGTCCGCACCTTCCCGTCCGATGCGCTAATCGTCGCGACTGGTGGCATTGGCGCGATCTTCGGGAAATCCACCAACTCTGTAGTCTGCACCGGATCGGCGCAGTCGGCGCTCTATCAGCAAGGCGCGTACTACGGGAATGGCGAGTTCATCCAAGTGCATCCGACCTCGATCCCGGGCGACGACAAGCTGCGCCTCATGTCTGAATCGGCGCGCGGCGAAGGCGGACGGGTCTGGGTGCCGAGGACGCAGGGCGATAAGCGCGATCCACGCAGCATTCCCGAATCGGAACGATGGTATTTCCTGGAGGAGTGGTACCCGAAATACGGCAACCTGGTTCCACGCGATGTGGCTACTCGAGCAATTCATAAGGTCGTTTACGAGCACGGGCTCGGCATCGATGGTCAGCCCATGGTCTACCTCGACCTAACGCACATCGATCGCGCTACTCTCGATCGGAAGCTCGAAGGCATCCTTGAGATTTACGAAAAGTTTGTCGGCGACGATCCGCGCGTCACGCCAATGAAGATCTTCCCGGGGATGCATTACACCATGGGCGGGCTCTGGGTGGACTTCAAGCAAGCCACCAGCATCCCAGGCATCTTCGCCTGCGGCGAGTGCGAGTACGGGTACCACGGTGCGAATCGTCTTGGAGCGAACTCGCTCGTCTCGTGCATCTTCGGCGGCTTCGTAGCCGGTCCGCAGGCGCTCGCGTACGCGAGAAATCAGGCGAAGTCGGAGAGCGTGAACGGTGCGTTCGATTCGGAACGCAAGAGGCAGGAAGAGATCAACGGTCGATTGATGAGTTCGGAAGGAACAGAGAATCCGTTCCGGCTCTGGCGCGAGTTGGGCGAGATCATGACCAAGAACGTGACGGTAATCCGCTACAACGAGGCTCTGCAGCAGACCGACGCGAAAATCGTCGAACTTCTTGAACGCTATCAGCGCATCAACCTCAGCGATCGAGAGATGTGGGCGAACACATCGTTCGTCTTCACGCGACAGCTTTATAACATGCTGCAACTTGCACGCGTGATTACGCAGGGTGCGGCGTTGCGCAATGAGTCTCGCGGCGCGCACTACAAGCCGGAGTTTCCGGAGCGGGACGATGTGAATTTCCTCAAGACGACCAAGGCGTATTTTGCGCCCGATGCCGATGAGCCACGCTTTGAATTTGAACCGGTGGATACATCGCTGATCAAGCCGCGGCCGAGGAAGTACTGAGGTTTTTCTGACTGTGCGCTGCCGAGTGCGCTGAATGTTAGGGCCTGTCATCCTGAAGCTCTTCGGTTGCGCGAAAGATCTCCCGCGAGTGTGTCGGACTTGAATATATTCGCGGGGCTCTTTGACCTTGCCCCTGCTAGAGGAGCCATGGAGCTGCGCTTAAGTCTGAGACATCCTCGGGAGATCCTTCGCGCAAAAGAGGCGCTCAGGATGACAGCCGTTAATAGATCACGACTTTGGATCGCAAATCATTTAATACTGGCAAACTAAATGTCCTCAAACGGCAAGACCGTACTGATAAAAATCAAACGCCAAGCCTCACCCAAATCAGCCCCATACTGGGAAGAGTTCGCGCTGCCCTGGAAGCCGGGCATGAACGTGATTTCGGCGATGATGGACATCGCCGCCAATCCCGTCACGCGTGACGGAAAACCATCGCGTCCGATCACCTACGACTCAAATTGCCTCGAAGAGGTCTGCGGCTCCTGCGCAATGCGCATCAATGGACGCGCGCGCATGGCGTGTTCGGCTCTAATCGACAAGCTCGAACAGCCGATCACGCTCGAGCCTCTTTCGAAATTTCCAGTAGTACGTGATCTTGCGGTGGATCGTTCTGTACTGTTCGAGAACCTCAAGCGAGTGAAGGCTTGGGTGCCTGTTGATGGCACTTACGATTTGGGTTCGGGTCCACGGCAAAGCACGACACAACAGGAAGCCGCGTACCCTCTCTCACGCTGTATTTCGTGCTGCTGCTGCATGGAGGTCTGCCCTCAATTCAACGATAAGACCAACTTCGTCGGTGCAGCGACGATCGCGCAGGTTCGGCTATTTAACACTCATCCAACAGGCGCCGCGTTGAAAGAAGATCGTCTGCATGCCCTCATGGGCGACGGCGGAATTCAAGAATGCGGATACGCTCAGAACTGCGTGGAAATCTGTCCGAAGGACATCCCTCTGACGAACGCAATCGCCGAAGTCGGCGGACAGGTGATGAAGCAGGCCATCAAGGATATCTTCACGCGATAGCCATGACCGCCTCCAGCTCGGACCCGAAGGCCGCGATTACGTTGATCCGCACGGTCCCGATTCTGCGCATCTTCTCAGTGGAGAAGGCGAAAGAATTCTACTGTATCTTCCTCGGCTTCAAAGTCGACTGGGAGCACACGTTCGAGCCTGGTATGCCGGTGTACATGCAGGTATCGCGCGGCGATCTGCGGCTGCATTTGAGCGAGCATCACGGCGACGAGTTCTACGGCGCGCGTGCCATGCACGTGATCGATCCTTTCGGTAACCGCATCAGCTTCAACGAGTTCAAAAGCGAGAACAGCTAGCTGAAGCCTTCCGACTGGAGACGATCAGCTCTGCAGGCGCATGTTTACATGGGTCACTTTTGCGGAAAATGGCGTTCAAATTTATGAGTGCGCGAAGAAACGAACCATCGTGACAATCTGATCCTTGCGGCGCTGCCGGAGAATGAACGCCGCCGTCTGCAGCGCTTCCTCGAACCGGTAGAGTTGGAAGCAGGAAAGAACCTGATCGAGGCGGACCAGCCGATCCGCGATATGTATTTCCCTATCGATCTTGTCACCTCGACGTTGCAGGACTTGCGCGACGGCTCCAGCGTCGAGATTGGTTTGATGGGTTTTGAGGGAGTGGTTGGAATCCAGTTCTGGCTGCAGCAGGAGACCACCAACAGCCGCACGATCGTGCAAGTAGGCGGGACAGCGCTACGTATGAGTGCTGCGGTGTTCAAGCGAGAAGTGATGGACACACCCTCGCCCCTGAATAAGCTGGTAGCCGGTTACATCCACGCATTTCTCTCCATGACCGGCCAGACAGCCGCGTGTAACCGAATGCATGAAGTGAATACCCGCCTGGCGCGCTGGCTCAGCCTGGTCTATGACCGCGTACAGCGCAGCGAATTCGCAATGCGTCAGGAGTTTCTCGCGATGATGCTGGGCGTGCATCGGCCGGCGGTAACTATCGCGGCGAACACGTTACAAAATGCCGGACTAATCAGTTACCGGCGCGGGCACATCACCATCGAGGACGCCTTCGCTCTCCGCGAGAGTGCGTGTGAGTGCTATGGAATCATTGAGGCGCAATTCGACAAAATGTTCGGAAGCGATTGGCGTGAACGCGCGCAAACGAGCCGATTGTCGGTGTAGCTGGCTGGAATGTTCCATTAACTCGTGCGAGAACTGTCGCAGCCGTTTTACTCTTTGCCTGACGTGCTGAATG